>JAAYAN010000028.1 GCA_012719345.1 Ignavibacteria bacterium
ATGCCGACAAACTTAGAACTGGAAAAACAACTATTAAGCAATGGATGATCACTATAATTTTATCTGATCAGGCATACCACTTATTTGAATTATTTAAGAATAATGCTGTTATTATTAGAACTTAGCCCTTATAACTTATAGCTGAAAACTTAAAACCGTTTTTCTAAATAAATAACTTGATTATCTTAAGACAATGGTATATATTGGCGGTATATATCACGAGGATTTATGAATACTGTAAAAATATTTAAAAACGGAAGGAGCCAGGCAATAAGGCTGCCTAAGGAATACCGGTTAAAAGGTAAAGAGGCATACATAAATAAAATGGGCAATGCTATAATAATTATGCCTAAAGAGGCAAACTGGCAGACATTATTTACAAGTTTAGGACAATTTACCGACGATATTTTTAAACAGCGTGAACAGCCGGAACTTGAAAACAGGGAAGATTTATTTTGATGAAATACTTATTAGATACGAACATTTGCATTTACATAATCAAAAAAAAACCAGCGGAGGTTATAGAAAAATTCAGGAAAATAACCGAAGGCGAGATTTGTATTTCATCAATCACAGTTTCCGAATTATCCTACGGAGTTTATAATTCGTTAAAAATTGAACAGAACCTTAGTGCTTTATTTGGGTTTTTAGCTCCGCTTTGCGTTTTGGATTTTAACACAGATGATGCAATTGAATACGGCAAATTAAGAAGTGAATTGAAAAAATCGGGCAGATTAATTGGGGCAATGGATATGCTGATAGCTTCGCAGGCAAGATCAAAAGACTTGATATTGGTTACAAATAACTCATCGGAATTTGAAAAAGTAAATAACCTGAAAATTGAAAATTGGGTGGAAGCGGGAGATTAAGATTAAGTTACTGCCTATCCCGTCTTGTTTACGGGAAGATTAAAAAAATACAAAAACCTAATTTCCTAATTCCCTAAAAACCTGTAGCCCAAATCCCCTGCTTTTACTTAAAACTTATAACTGTTTTTAATCTACTTGTTAAAAGTATGCTAAAATAATATATTCAGTATAATAAAAACGGTTATTATGGAAAGAGTTGTTAACATAGCAAAAGATAAAAAATCTGCCGATAAATACGACATTTTACAACAAATCAAGATGACGGTTGAAGAAAGGCAGATTGCGGCAAAAACATTAAAAAGAAAATATTATGGAAAAGACTGCAAAGATGTAAGAGAAACTAAGAATGCTGGGTAAAGAATATTTTTCAAAGGATATTTTCGAATTTCTTATTCTACTGAACCGGTTCGATGTAAAATATGCAATTGTAGGCGGTGAAGCAGTAATTTACTATGGCTATGCCCGTTTAACCGGAGATATTGATATATATTACTCCACCGATACGAATAATATAGAAAAGCTTTGGCAAACATTGTCAGTGTTTTGGGATAATGATGTTCCGGGAATTTCATCACCTGAAATACTTAACAAAAAAGGAATGGTATTTCAGTTCGGCGTACCGCCAAACCGTATTGATTTGATTAACGATATTGACGGAGTTGACTTTGAAGAAGTTTGGCAAAACATTGTTAAGGAACATATTAAGTCAGATGAAAATGAAGCTATTATTATTAATATAATCGGAATTAAAGAATTAATTAAAAATAAAGCCAAGTCAAACAGATTTAAGGATAGGGATGATTTGAAATACCTAAAAGCTAAGATGAAATGAACTATTTGCTTTTTGCGATTGATAATTTTTCCGGGAAACTAAAAACCCTAATCTCCTAATTCCCTGAAAACCTGCAGCCCTAATCACCTGCTTTTACTTATAACTTATAGCTGAAAACTTATAACAGTTTTTCCCATTTGCCAAAAACACTGTATTTGTTTATTTTCACAAGTGTAAAAAGTAGCTGTCTGTTTGGAGTAACTCCTGATGGGACGTAAAATTACAGATAAAGGTTTTGGTGATCATTTTGATAGTTGGGTCGGTGAAGAAAGCATTCTAAATTATTTCGAGATTAAAATGAATTATATTTTTTTTAGAATTTATGAGTTTTATAGAAAAAAAGATGACTCACCGCTTTTATCAGGCATTTTATTTATGTTTGCTTTACATATTTGTGTTTTTTTTCCAATTGCTATAATAATAAAAGAATTATATGAAAAATACTTTCAGTTAATAATAATCCCCAAAGGAATAGAAAAAATTATTCTTTATTTGATATGTTTTGGAATTTTAGTTTATAATATATTTAAATACAGTAGACATAATTTTGTTAAAAATATTAGGAAAAAATATGAAACATCAAAGTATAATAATATTGTTAAGACTTGGCAAATTTTTATTTTGCCAATAGCAATAATTATTTGTACCCTATTAGGAATAGTTTTATACAAGCATTTATTCCTTAAATAAAGCATTTGTTTCAGTCGGCTCAATTCTTACGATCTTGATCTGCTTTAAATTATGCCAGCCGCTAACCAAAAAGCGGTGAAGTTAATTTATAATGTATAATGCCGAGCTTTGCCAGATAAAAGCCTGGTTTACAAACCGACAGGCAGGTAAGAACAAAACCCTGAAAATCCTAATCCCCTAAAAACCTAAAATCCTGATTTCCCCTTTTCTATTGATTCTCTTTTGGAGATTTAGTAGGGATTCCAAGTTCTTCCATTTTGCGGTAAAGTGAAGAAAGTCCGATTTCGAGCGCGGAAGAAATTTTATCTTTATCAGAATCGTACTTTTTTGAAATCTTTAATATGTGCTCTTTTTCAAAAAGCTTAACTGCATCTTTCAACGGTTCAGGAAATCCGGTAAAATTTTTATCTTCTTTAATATGTTCCGAAAGCGAGGATTCTATAATTTTATCGCCATCCGTAAAAATTACAGCGCGTTCAATTACATTTTCAAGTTCACGCACACCACCTCGCCAATTGTGCGCAACAAGAATTTTCATTGTTTCGTTATCAATCCCGATAATTTTCTTTCCCATTTCTACGCTGTATTTCTCTACAAAATGATTTGCCAGCAGCGGAATATCATCAATTCTCTCGTTCAAATCGGGCAGTTTAATTTCAACTACATTTAACCTGTAAAATAAATCCTCGCGAAAAAGCCCTGTTTTTGTTTTCTCAAATAAATCCTGATTAGTTGCTGCAATAATCCTGACATCCGTAGAAACAGGTTTTGTTCCTCCCACCGGCAGGAATTTCCTGTCCTCGATTGCGCGTAAAAGTTTAACCTGAAGATTAAGCGGCAAATCACCAATTTCGTCAAGAAAAAGCGTACCGCCGTCTGCAACTTTAAATAACCCGGCTTTTTCTTCAATTGCGCCGGTAAACGAGCCTTTTTTATGTCCGAAAAGCTCGCTCTCAATCAGGTTTTCGGAAATTGCGCCGCAGTTTACGGGAAGAAAAATATTGTCCTTTCGTTTACTGTTGTTATGAATTGCTTTGGCTACAAGTTCTTTGCCTGTTCCGCTTTTACCACTGATTAAAACGTTGCTGTTAGTCACAGCCACTTTTTCTACAAGCGAGTAAACATTTTTTATTGCTTTACTTTCTCCAATAATGTTATGATAACCAGTTTGTGCTGAAATCCGGGTGCGTAAAAATTTATTTTCAAGTTCAAGTTTCCGGAAATTTGTAAGCCTTTTTAATCTGATAATTATGTCGTCAAATTCTACAGGTTTAATGAGATAATCGAAAGCCCCGTTGCGCAATGCCTCTATAGCCGTATGAACCGAAGCGTATGCAGTCATAATTATAAAGAAAGTATCGGGTGAAATTTTTGAACCCTTATCCAAAAGTTCAATCCCGTCAATTACCGGCATTTTTATATCTGATATAACAACATCAATATTTTCGGATGCAAGAATATCAAGCGCTTCTTTCCCGTCGGGAGCGGTTACTGTAGAATAGCCTTCCTCTTCAAGAACTATTTTTATCGATTCGCGGATTGCTTTTTCATCATCGGCAATCAAAATTTTCAGAGCCATATATATTTCCTATCCTTTGGGAATTTTTATTGTAAAAGAGCTTCCCTTTCCCGGTGCGCTTTTAACAATAATATCCCCGTTAAACTTTTTTATTATTCCGTAGCTTACCGAAAGGCCAAGCCCGGTTCCTTTTCCCACCTCTTTGGTAGTGAAAAATGGATCAAATATTTTATCGATAATTGCCGGATCGATTCCACAGCCTGTATCAGTAATTTCAACCATTGCATAATTTTCATCGTGCCAGGTTTTTACCGATATTTCGCCGTTGCCTTCTGTTGCATCCAGCGCATTAAAAAGAATGTTTACAAAAACCTGCAAAAGCTGATCGGATACTATACTTATAAGCGGCATATCCTGATCAAACGATGTTTTGAATTCCACTTTTTTTACACGTTTATCGTATTTAACAATTCCTAAGGCAGTTTTAATAACATCGGTTATCTGGATTATCATTTTCTCGTAACCGGGCGGTCTCGAAAAGTCCACAAGTTCGCGTACAATCTTGGAGATACGGTCTATATTTTCTTTAACCTGCGCAAGCTGCTCATTCAGCTGAGGGTCGCCGGATTTGCGCTGCATAAGCTGCACAACCGATGAAATTGCAGTAAGCGGATTCCCGATTTCGTGGGCAATTCCGGCTGCAAGCTGTCCTATAACCGCTAATTTTTCCGATTGGTTCACCTGTTGCTGCAATTCCTTAATATGCCGCGAGTCTTTTATAATAATCGAACGTCCGGTGTATTCCCCTTTATGCCCCGGCAGAGGAGTTACATTTAGCTGCACGGGAATCAGCTCGCCGCTTTTTGTTTTCCGCTCGGTTTCTTTTACCCGGTAATAACCGTATTTTGCAACATTTTCTTTAATAATTTTAAGTTCCTCGGCATATTCGGGCGCATCAGGGATAAGAAGCGAGGAAGAATGCCCGATTACCTCTTCTTCAGTATAACCGAAAATATTTTCGGCACCGGTACTCCAAGCAATTATTTTTTCGTCTTTATCAATAAATAATATTGCAGAATCCGATTGATCCAGAATGTTGGAAAGATAACGCTGATTTGTATCGAGTTTTGCTGCAAGCCTGTCCCTGTCGCTGCTTAATTCTTTCATCTGCGCATCCTGATGGAGGATTCCGTAACGGGCAAAAATCTGCTCGATTATTTCATCCAAAAAACCGAGGATTGCAACCGGATCGCTGCCCATTTTTTCTTCTTTGCGGAGAATATTTATTACAGCATTCCTGCCATTGGTAAAAAACTGACTCACTTCCAAAAGGTTAAGCCTTGCTTCGGAAAATAAATTGTAAATATCAATAAGATACTGATCGGCTGGTTTGTAATCGGAAGTTTCAACTACGTCTTCAATTGTTTCGAAACTGCTGGAAACAAATGTGCGTATCCTGTGCTCCGAAAGTTTGTTCCCATATTGTTTTATAAGTATCGATATCCAGTCTTCTTTTATTCTACCGGAATGTATTTCCAGTAATGTCTTTAGCGATTTTTTCATTTTGCAAAAAATAATTTGGCAACATCAATCAGCAGCGACGGATTATTTATCAGCGCAGTTTTAAAAACATTTCCTAAAGATCTTTTTTCGAATGGAACTTTAAGAACAGATTGAGCTATGCTGTTAAATTTTTCATCTGAAAAATTATAAATTCCTTCCTTAACTCTGTTGAACATTTCGTGTCGTTTCCCAAGTCTGTCCGCCCAGGCTTTATCGTAGCTTAGCAAATGATCCGGGTTGCCGTTCTTTATGCTTTCTCCGGCTACGCGTCCGCCAATCATTCCGCCAATCATTCCGGTAACAATTCCTCCGCCCGAAACCGGATTAACCTGCCGGGCAGCATCGCCTGCAAGAATAATACCCGGCGCTGAAATTTTACTTAGTGTTACGGAGCAGGGAACTCCCCCGGCAATTGATGTAAGAATTGGAGCATCGGGATATTTCCTTTCCATAAATTGATTAAGATAAGCGAGCGCTGATTTTTTTTTGCCCGCGTCTCCGCTAACGCCAAGTCCGATATTTGCAGTTTTATTTCCTTTCGGGAAAACCCAAAAATATCCGTTCGGAGCAACATCTTTTCCAAAATAAAAATACAAAGTGTCATTATTTACAGGAATATTTGCAGCGGTAACTTGCGCGCAGCATTCCATATCGCGGAAATCGATATGTGTTTTAATTCCCGCCCAGCGTCCCACGCGCGATTCCACTCCGTCGGCAGCAATTACAACTTTTGATTTAACCGAATACTGCTTTCCCCGGTATTCATATTTCACTCCGCAAACAACATCGTTTTCAATAATCAACCCGTTAACGTAAGCCCGCGTTAAAATTTCCGCTCCGGCAAAAGCGGCAGTTTTTGCAAGTTCGTAATCAAATATTCGCCTTTCAAGCACGTATCCTTCTTCTTCAAGCGGAATTACAACCTCTGTTTCATCTGGTGCGGTTAAACTAAACTTGTTTATTTTAGCAGAAATAAATCTATCGTCGGGAGAAATAAATTCGTCAATTCCCTTTTTGCTTACAGCTTCGGCACATCGCACCGGATAGCCGATGTCTCTGTCTTTTTCGAGCATTAATACCGAAACACCTTGTTCTGCCGCGAACCTCGCAGCCATCGATCCGGCTGGACCGCCTCCTACAACTATTATATCGTATTCATTCTGCATAAATAAACTCTTTTAACAAATTGTCGTAATCATATTTTTAAAGATTAAGATTAGGATTATGATCAAGAGTAAGAGTAAGAGTAAGAGTAAGAGTAAGAGTAAGAAATTTATCTAATCTCCTAAACTCCTGAACACCTAATAACCAAATTTCCTAATTCCCTGAATTCCTGGTTTTATTAAACTTTAGAACTTCAAAAGGGCAGCTCCAGACACATTTGCAGCAATTTGTACAAAGTTCTTCGTTGATTTTTATTTCCGCTTCCTTTAATTCAATTGCATCTTCGGGACAAACACCGACGCAGCAGCCGCAAAAATCGCACTTATCAGGAAGTATCTCAATCATTAACATTCTAAAACCTTTCAAAAAATTACGAAACAAAAATAGCGAATTTGAATGAGAATAGCACTTTTTTTGCTAGAGGTTTTTGGGAGAATTCCATTTCGAAAGACTTATTATTTAACCCAAATCCGCCATTTGAAAGCAAAATAATAGCGGATTCTGATCTCATATTATCAATCATTCAATTTATCAAAATGATTGAAGTAAGAATAATTATTTATTCGATTGCTGATTGAATACAGGAATAAACTCAATTCATTCTAAACTTTCAAATTTTAAGAATGAAACTCCTTGTCCCGGTAATGAAAACCTGACAATTACTTTTCCATCTTTCACATTTATCCATTCGGGAGATGTATATAATTTAAGCTGACCAGCCAATTCAATTTCTTTAAATTGTTCATCGTTAACTTTTTGCGGTTTACCAAGTTCTGTCCATTTTGTAAATGAATTACTGAATTTCTGATCAACACGGTAGTGACTTAACAAAACTCTCCCGTCTTTTATCCCACTAATGGATATCTCAATTTCGGCAATTTCTTTAAGCACATCATCATCGTGATAATTCCAGACCATTGCAGTCAGATTATTTCCATTTTTTGAAGCCAGAGCATTAATATCCGGTTTATCTATAACTCCTTTTTCAATAACTTCTTCAGCTGAATAAGGATTGCCAGTCACTTCAATTCTTTTTCCATCCATCATCCCGAACATTCTGAAAACATTTAATACGGGCTTATCAACTCCATTGCTTGCCAGTTCTCTGAATCCGGCAAACCATTCCTGATTTTCAAATTCAAATGCCCAGCTGAGAGCGCCTTTTAAATTAATTTTGTATTTATCAGCAAGTTCGTAAATTTTTGCAAAAGAGGCTGCTGTGTAGCTGGGATAAACTGTTCCGTTCCTGTATCCATATTTTGGGTCTCTTTTCCACGAGCAGGCTGCGCATCCTTCCGGATCGCATTCTCCAAGGATTACAGGAATTCCTTTCAATTCAGGAAAAGAATTAATTGCAGTAAATCCCTGAACAAGATCATTCAACTGTGCTCCCATATTCATCCTGATATGTCCGTCCACAATTTCGGGCTGTCCTTTTGCGTGAAAAGCTACATATTCCAGAGGTGATCCTTTTTCACCGGTTGCGTAATTTGTTCCGTAAAGACAATGTTTTAAAAACGCGTATAAAAACTTATTACCGCTTTCCCCGCCGGGCCCGGTTGTGTGGGGACCTCCTACAATACAATCGGGGCAAGCTCTTTTTACAGCTTCAACAGAATAATCGTAAAGTATACAATACTCCTCAAAAGTTCCTGACCAGTATCCTATATCCGGTTCATTCCAGACTTGCCACAGCCATGTTTTAATTTCATTTTCCCCATACCTTTCCTTCGCGTGAATAACTAACTGGTAAACCAATTCAGCCCACTTTTTGTAATCTTTTGGAGGATAAGTCCAGCCAGTCCATAACTCTCCGCCACGGCTCCAGTCATGTTTATATGGTTCAGGTTTTGTTGAAAGCGCTTTGGGCATAAAACCCAGCTCTACTAAAGGACGCAGCCCTCTTTCAATATAAGTATCAAATATTTTGTCGATTATTGTCCAATCATAAACAGGGTTTCCATTTTCATCTTCGGTATATACATTTGAAAATCCCCATTTAAGATCCGGCTCACCTTCTTTTGTCGTTAATAAATTGTGTGCGCGAATATAAACGGGTACGGGACTTAAAGCGGCAATTTCACTTAAAAGCTTTTTGCCGTTTTCCATGTATGTGTAGTTGGGTTCATCGTATCCGAAGTAGGAGTAAATTGGTTTCATTTCTCCGATTTCTTTTGCAGCATCAATATTCAGTACAACTTTTCTATTTTGCGGTAAAATTATACCCAAAAACAATATCGATATCATTAGAGAATATTTGTATTTCATTTAAATTTTCCTTTTAAAACCTTATTAAGCTGAATAAATATTTACTCGCTATTTTTGAAGAGTTTTTTAAGTACCTCAATTTTCTCGTTTCCGGCAATTGGTCTCATTCCCATCCTGTCGCCAAGTTCCATTGTTTGATCTGAACCTGCCGTATATTCAGTCCACTTTGGCAAACCTGTTCCATTAGGATTTCCGGTTGAAATGAAATTTACCCAATAATTGGACATTGTTTCAGCAATCTCTCTGTCTTTTGTTTCCCAGGGTCGGGGTGCGTGGTTGAGACTGTTAAATATGTAAGGCAACTCGGATGAATGGAATGCCAGATAACGTTCCTTTGTATCTCCGGGTTGTTGATGTGTAAATATGTAGGTGTAAATGTTTGTCTTAGCTGTGTTTTTACGGATTTTCGCCCACATCAGCATAGAGTATAATGACATTTCTCGAGCAAACTTTTTTTGAGATTCAGCGCTTTCGGTTTCATTATCCGAAGGATAGAGTTTCATAATTTCTTCAGATTCTGCACCAAATCTTTGTTTAATTTGCTGTCTGAATTCCTCAGCAGGAACTTTACCATATGATTCATTAAAACTGCCTTCGTCAGCAACCCAACCGGTTAAGGTAGCCACATCGTTCTGTTCTCCGGCAGAAAATATTTCATCTACACTTTTGGGGAGATACCACCCGTCCACAATTGGAGCAAAGCGGTATTTATTGTCTGAAGCTGATAATAAATTGTCAGCAGAAATTGCTCTTAATTCAGCTATTGATTTTGCTCCAAGCTCTTTTGCAAATCTTTCACCGGTTTGCTCTGCTGATTTCAAATTTTCTCCCGGTCCATTTCTCAAGCCTGTTCCGCTCTGAGCAATTGCTCTGATAAACGAACCTTTTGCAAGCGGAGATGCTGTAAGGTAATTTACAGATGCAGCTCCGGCCGATTGACCCATAATTGTTATCCGGGACGGATCACCTCCGAATGCTGAAATATTTTTTTTAATCCATTCAAGAGCCGCTAACTGATCCAACACTCCGTAATTACCGGAGGAATTGTGTTCCGATTCTTTTGTCAATTCCGGATGAGCAAGAAAACCAATTACTCCAACACGATAATTGATTGTAACAACAACCAACCCCTTCTTAGCAAGATTTTCCCCATTGTAAACAGGTACATTGCCTGATCCTCCGGTAAATGCTCCACCGGGAATATACATCAAAACAGGCAGCTTTTTATCTCGTGTATTTTCAGCTGTCCAGATGTTCAAATAAAGACAGTCTTCGCTAACATTTCCCTGAGGCTGATATTCTGCAGTCCACGGACCATATTCTTTTACCATTTTTTGTATCGGATTGTCCGCAAATTTATCAGCTTTCCGCACTCCTTCCCAATTTGCAGGAGGACGGGGAGCGCACCAGCGCAACTCACCTACAGGCGGAGCTGCATAGGGGACACCTTTATAACAAGTTACTCCATTTTCTAATATCCCCTGCAGCAGCCCTTGCTCAACCTTTACCGGGTTAGCTTGTTGCGCATTAACAAGTTCAAAAGTAAGTATTAAAATAACTGCAATGTAAAAATTAAGATTTCTCATCGGCATTTCTCCAATCAAAATTTTCAGGAATTATTTAGCCCATTCGGCTCCTTCGGGTGTTCTTCTCCATTCAAAATATTTATCAAGAACTTTTAATGATTCTTCGCTCGGAACACTTCCCATTTTAGGAACTTTATTAAAATGCATCACAACAGGGTTTGCACTGCTGAAAGGTTTCCATTCTGGAACTCCTTCGCCGTTGGGGTGACCGTATTTTGCAAAGTTAGTCCAGTAGGTTGCCATTGCTTCCGAAATTTCAAAATCTGCTTTTGTAATTTCCGGATTTGAAGTATCAAGATGATTGAAAACATAAGCTACATCCTGACCGTGCGGCGAACCGAAACCAGCTTTCGGTGAATTTTCAGGATAATCAGGATGCTGATCAAAATAGTATAAATAAGCTTCGGATTCCCCTAGTTTTGACTGAAGCAATGCCCAGCTCCATGTCTGCCAGCCGAATGCAGCATCCCGCGCAAGGTCGCGCGCTGTTTTTGGGACAGTTGTTTCTCCGGCAGGATAAGCTTTAACAAGACTTTCGGCAAACGGGCCGTAACGTTTTTGAACGCCGCTTATATATTCTTCCGGAGTTTTAGGAGGCGAGAAGCTCAATCCTTCATCCGAATTATAACCGACAAGAATAGGAGTATCGTTAAACTTTCCGGCTTCGTAAAGTTTATACTGGTCACCCGGAACTACATATCCGTCAACAATCGGCCAAGCCATTCCCTGTCCGAATCCGCCGCCCGGAAGTTTACGAGCTTCAATTTTCCTTAAATCTGCAATAGATGAAACTCCGGCTTTTTTTGCGTAAGCCAGACCGTCATTCTCAGCATCCGAAAGCAGTTTCATATTTTCACCCGGATATGTTGTAACGCGGTTTGGACCGAATGAACCGCCGCTTTGAGAAATAGCTCCGTGGAATAAACCTTTTGCAAGCGGAGAAGCGCACAGCATACTAACAGCAATTCCTCCGGCTGATTCGCCGAAAATTGTAACCTTATTCGGGTCGCCGCCAAAAGCTGCGATATTTTTTTGAATCCATTGGAGTCCGGCAATCATATCCAGCAGACCGTAATTTCCCGAAACTTTATCGGGATTTTCAGCACTCAGTTCCGGATGCGCTAAAAATCCAAGATTTCCGACCCGGTATGCTATGCTTACAAGCACCACCCCTTTTTTCGCAAGGGCATTTCCGTTATAAACAGGTTCGGAAGTTGAACCGGCATTAAAACCTCCGCCGTAAATCCAAACAAGAACAGGAACTTTCTCGTCAGCCTTTTTTGCGGGAGTCCAAACATTTAGATACAAACAGTCCTCACTTTTTCCTTCACCTGAGCCCCAGCTTTCAATCGGTCCGGAGGCAAACTTGTTTGCCTGTAAAACTGTATCCCATTTTTCAGCGGGTTGGGGAGCCCGCCACCTGAGCTCACCAACAGGAGGTTTGGCAAAAGGAATGCCTTTATAAATTGTTAATCCTTCTTCAAATACACCCTGCACCAATCCCTCTTGAACTTTAACCGGGGCAGGGTTTTGAGCGGAACAAAATTCAATACTAATTAAAGTCAGGAAAATGAATAAACCACTTCTGATGCTCATAAAATTCATCCTTGCAATTATTGTTAATTTTAAGCAGCAATTTCGTAAGAAAATGATTACTAAGCAAGCAGTATTGATTTTATTGGTAAATATTCAAAATTCCGGCAGAACAATTAACCCAGTAAAAATATTTTTGGCAAAATCAGTTGCCCAGGCTTACAAAATCCTGTAAAAGAATTGCCACGGCTTTCAAGCCGTGTATTAAAGAAATTATAAAATAAAACCAAGGGATTTATCCCAACAAACAATTATCATTCGGCTAAAGCCGGATTTGTGTTCTGCTGTTTTTTTTATCCCCGAGATAAATCCCGGGACAAATAAATAATTTTGCCCGGCGGAAATAGATATTTACTAAAAGGAAATGCATTTTTATCAAACGGAAATTGCATTTTAAAGAACGGAAATTGCATTTTAAAGAACGGAAATAGGTTTTTAAAGAATGGAAGTCGATATTTAAAGAACGGAAGTTAATATTTAAAGAAAGTAAATAGAATATTGGAGAACGGAAACAGATATTTGCAAAAAGTAAATAGCATTTTACCAAACGGAAACAAATATTTACCCGGCGGAAACAGCATTTTACTAAAAGTAAATAGCTTTTTGCCATTTTTGGGCTGAAAACGGGGTTTTGCAAAAATAGATGTGAGAAGTTAGACCTGAGATTTGAGGGAAGGAAGGAATGCTGGATATGGATAACTCAGAGCTTAGAATAAATGCCCAAACTATTTGATGTTTTTTTTAAAATGAGAATGATTATCTTTGACTATAAAAATTGTTAGTCTAACTTAATCGATTATGTTTGACTATAAAACGCTAATTTCATTCAAATTTGGATACGAAAAACAAGAATTAAATTGAATTACCCGATTTTTGCGAACAACTGCATAACCCGGATTTCAAACCCGTCGAATTCGACGGGATTATAAATTAATCTGGCTTGGCAGGAAATGGAACCGTTATAATTAGTATTACATTAGAAAATGAAATCATACGGGCTTGTAAAATTAAAATTGATTATAGTGCATTGTTTTGGTAGTTTTGCATCAGGTTATGAATATTGAAAATTTTAAGAAAGCAATTTGCTAAAACTGCTAGTGATAATTCTTAATGAATAGTTTGAACGAAGATAAAAATAATGACAATCAGGTAAAATCCAAACACAGGGTTGCTAATTACGGCGAAGTTTTTACAGCCGAACGCGAAGTAAACGCGATGCTTGATTTAGTGAAAGGGGAAACCGAAAGGATTGATTCCCGGTTTTTAGAGCCTGCCTGCGGAACCGGTAATTTTTTAGTGGAAATTCTTAAAAGAAAATTAACGGTAGTTGAAAACCGGTATTCGAAAAACCAGCTTGAATATGAACGCTATGCGATAATTGCAGTTTCAAGTGTTTATGGAATAGAAAAGCAATTTGACAATGTTATAGAATGCCGAAACCGTTTGTATGATTTTTTTAATCAAAAATACATTTCTAATTTTAATAATTCCACAAAAGATACAGTTAGGAAAATAATAACTTACTTACTTGAAAAAAATATAATCTGGGGAGATGCACTTACCTTTAAAAACCCTGAAACTGAAGAGCCGATAATACTTGCTGAGTGGGTTTTTAAATCAAATGATGTTGAAAGAAAAGATTATATTTTTCAATTTTTAGTTGAAAAAGAAAGCCAACTTACTTTTTTTAATGAGAATAACGAACCACAGAATTTTGATAAAAAGATAAAAGATTATCCGTTAACGCACTTTTTAAAACTATCTGAACTGTGATTTGCGTGATTAAATGATTTATTATGATTAAAAAAGAATATAAATATTCCGAACTTACTTCTAAAATTATCGGCTGCGCTATGGTTGTTCATAGCGAATTGGGTAACGGATTTCAGGAAGTTATATACCATCGGGCGCTTGAAATTGAGATGAACATACAGGGAATAGATTTTTCCAGAGAATATGAAATGCCGGTTTATTATAAGCAGCGCCAAATTGGAACACGGAGGGTTGATTTTCTGGCAGAAGGAAAAATTGCAGTGGAACTTAAAGCTATTATTGAATTGCAGGATGTTCACCTCGCGCAGGCTATTAATTATCTTGAGGCATACGACCTGGAAGTTGGTTTGCTTATAAATTTTGGAGCTAAATCGTTGCAGTTTAAACGTTTAACAAATAAATCCTTTAAGCAGCAAAATCAAGGTAACCCGAATGTGTAAAACATATATAAATTAAATCAAGGTAATCCGGAAATCATATGAATCACAGTTCAGACAGTTATAACCCCGATGTGCTTACCTGCCTTGCTAATTTGAGCAACGACGAAGTTTTTACTCCTCCTAATCTTGTTAACCAGATTCTGGATTTATTGCCAAGCGGACTATGGGGCAACAAAGATGCAAAGTTCCTTGATCCGGTTTGTAAATCGGGCGTGTTTTTACGCGAAATTGCCAAACGGTTAAACGCCGGTTTAGAGAAACAAATTCCTGATAAACAAAAACGAATAAACCACATTTACAAAAACCAATTGTATGGAATTGCTATTACCGAACTTACTTCCCTGCTTTCGCGAAGGAGCGTTTATTGCTCGAAATCCGCTAACGGGAAATATTCTGTTTGCGAAACTTTTGAAGATATACAAGGAAATATTATTTACAAACGCTTAAACCATAATTGGAATAATGGCAAATGTACTTTTTGCGGCGCGAGCAAGGAAGTTTACGATCGGGAGGAATCTTTAGAAACTTATGCGTATAATTTTATTCATACAGACCTGTCTGCCGTACAGACAGAAAAACCAGAGGAAATTTTTAATATGAAATTTGATGTAATAATTGGTAACCCGCCTTATCAGTTGAGTGATGGTGGCTTTGATAAAAGTGCTAGCCCGATTTATCACAAATTTGTTGAACAAGCTATAAAATTAAACCCAAGATACCTTACTATGATTATTCCAGCCAGATGGTATTCTGGTGGAAAGGGATTGGATGAATTTAGAAGTAACATGCTTAACGATAAAAGAATATATGAAATTCACGATTTCCCAGAAACCTCGGATTGTTTTCCTGGTTTGAACATACGAGGTGGTGTTTGTTATTTTCTTTGGGATAAAGAACACAATGGCGATTGTAAAGTTACAACATATAAGAATGGAAATATTGGAAAAACCGTTGAAAGACCATTACTTGAGAAAGGTAGTGAAGTTTTTGTGCGTTACAATGAAGCAATTGCCATTTTAAGAAAAGTACAAAAATTGAAAGAGGACACTTTCGCAAAAATTGTAAGTTCTAGAAAGCCGTTTGGATTAGCAACTAATTTTGAAGACTTTAGCTTAAAAAAGACCGAAAAGAAAGGAATATTACTCTATCGTTTTGGTAATAATGGTTATATAAGTACAAATCAAGTGGAAAGAAATGTTGAATGGATTGATAAATTCAAAGTTATTGTTCCATATGCAAGCCCGGGTGGTGATTCTTATCCACATCAGATTTTAACAAATCCAATTATTGCGTCACCACAAACTATTTGCACCGAGACTTATCTTTTAATTGGTCCTTTTAATTCAAAAAGTGAATGTGAGAATGTTGTAAGCTATATTTCTTCTAGGTTTTTTAGATTTCTTGTATTGCTAATAAAAAACACTCAACACGTTACAAAAAGCACTTATGCCTTCGTTCCTATGCAAGATTTTTCTGAATCTTGGTCGGACGAAAAACTTTACAAAAAATATGGCATTACAAAAGACGAAATTGCCTTTATAGAATCGATGATTCGCCCGATGGAAAACAGTCTGAACTTTGATTCACGTGATTTGGATGATTTCGATGAATCAATCAATTCGGATAAATAAGAATATGGAGTTTATTAAGAAATATTATAAAAGAAGAGAGCAATCAAAGAAATCATTTAATCAAAAAAATCACAGTTCAGACAATGAGTAAGCGTAAAGAACTTCAAACAACTTTTATAGCCGAGATTAAAGAAAAAGTACGGCAGGCACAATACGATGCGTTAAAAATTGTAAATGTACATTTAATTAACCTGTATTGGGAAATAGGGAAGTCTATTTCAGAGAAACAGACTGAAAGCTGGGGCAAAGCAATTGTACCGGCATTGTCAAAAGAGCTTCAAAAGGAATTTCCTGGTGTCGGCGGTTTTTCTACAACAAATCTATGGTTAATGGCTCAATTTTATAACGAATATAAAGGAGATGAAAATCTCCAACCATTGGCTGGAGAAATAAGCTGGACAAAGCACACTGTTATTCTGAGCAAATGTAAAGATAAATTGGAACGCAAATTTTATATTTTATCAACTAAAAAGTATGGCTGGACAAAAAATGTATTAATCCACCAAATAGAAAATAAGACATACGAAAAATACCTGATAAACCAAACCAATTTTGAGCAAACGCTTCCGGCTTCAATTAAAAGCCAAGGATATTTGGCGGTAAAAGATGAATATACATTCGACTTTTTGAATCTTTCGAAAGAACATAGTGAAAGTCAATTGGAAAACGCGCTTGTTCAAAATATAAGAAGCTTCTTACTTGAAATGGGTAATCAGTTTACATTTGTCGGCAATCAATTCAAAGTTGAAATTGAAGGCAAAGAATATTTTATTGATTTACTTCTCTATCACAGGCAGCTGCAATGTTTGGTTGCAATTGAATTAAAAATAGGTGAGTTTACACCGGAGTATAAAGGTAAAATGGAATTTTATCTAAGCATTTTGAATGATAAAATTAAACTGCCGAATGAAAATGATTCTATTGGAATTATTATTTGTAAGGAGAAAAACAGAACAGTTGTTGAGTATTCATTAAAATCCTGCAATATGCCAATAGGCGTTGCTACATATAAAACAACGGCACAATTACCAAAAGAATATAAAAAGTTGCTGCCCAATGAAAAAGAAATAATTAAAAGAATTGACGAAAATTTTGGTTAATATGAGCGCTAAATTTTTTTCTTACCCGCCCGATGGAAATGAAAGATGAGTAAAAATATTTCAAATTCGCACTACCAGCAGCTTAAAGAGCAAATAGCCGGGCTGCTTAGGCAAGGCAGAGAGCAAGCCGGGAAAGCTGTTAATACTATTTTGGTTAAAACTTATTGGCAAATTGGGCGTTACATAATAGAGTTTGAACAAAAAGGGAAAGTAAAAGCCAAATACGGCGCGGAACTGTTGGACAATCTTTCCAAAGACCTTACGCTTATTTACGGCAAGGGTTTCAGCCGGTCTAACCTTACCTATATGCGCAAATTATTCGCAGCTTTCCCAAAAAGTGAGACACTGTCTCACAAATTGAGTTGGAGCCACTATTTCGAAATTCTAAAAACTGAATCTGCTTTGGAAGTTGAATTTTATTCCAAACAATGCGAAAAAGAAAATTGGAGTGTGCGGGAATTAAAACGGCAGATGAAAAGTAAGCTTTTTCATCGGCTGGCATTAAGTAAAGATAAAAAAGGTGTTTTAAAACTTTCGCAAGACGGTTTGGAAATACAGCAGCCCGAAGATTTAATTAAAGATCCCTACGTTTTGGAATTTTTAGATATCCCGCAAAACTATCGTTATTTGGAAGGTGAATTGGAAGATAAATTAATTCAAAATCTTCAAAAATTTCTTTTAGAATTAGGCAAAGGTTTTGCTTTTATTGGCAGACAATATAAAATTTCCATCGGCAACCGTCACTTTTTTGTGGATTTGGTATTTTACCATCGTATTCTTAAATGCTTTGTGCTTATTGATTTAAAACGCGGCGAAGTTGACCATAACGATATAGGGCAGATGAATTTATACCTTAATTATTTCCGGAAAGAAGAAAATACAGAGGACGATAACGAACCGATTGGTATAGTTTTAGGCGCTTATAAAGACCAAATTATAGTAGAGTATGCTACAGAAAATATAACTAACAAGTTATTTGTAAGTAAGTATCAGTTGTATTTACCCGATAAAAAAACATTAACTGTTGAATTAGAAAAATTGTTAGAAGAAGAGAATAATGAGCGCTAAATTTTTTCCGCAACGCCCCGAAACAAATCCAGCTATTTATGCTTACGAACTGCTTGGGGTAGAAAGCCATAAAGGATTAATTAAAGTAGGATATACAAGCCGCGCATCAAAAGACAGAATAGCCGAACAGTTAAAAACAAGCAGAGTAAAATATAAAATTCTGCTTGAAGAATCGGCAATCCGTAAAGATGGAAGCGTATTCACAGACCACGACGTGCATCGTTATTTACGTAAAAAGAAAATTAAAAATCCGGAAGGCGAATGGTTCAAATGTTCGGCTGATGAAATAAGATCGGCTATACTTGCAATAAAACTCGGCGAATTCCTCGAAGATAATCGTTCTTTGAACTTTAAGATGCGCCCTGAACAAGAAGCTGCCGTCGGTAAAACTATTGCCTATTTCAAAAGTTTCAAAACAGAAAATCCTAATAAAACTCCGCATTTCCTTTGGAATGCAAAAATGAGATTCGGCAAAACTTTTGCCTCATACCAGCTTGCAAAAAAAATGGGTTGGAAGAAAATAATTGTATTAACATTTAAGCCAGCCGTTCAAAGCGCTTGGGAAGAAGATTTGAAATCGCACATAGATTTTAAAGGCTGGCAGTTTATTTCGCGCAGCGGTTTAACTTTTAAGGATATTGATAAGAACAAACCGTTAGTTTGTTTTGGTTCTTTCCAAGATTATTTAGGGAAAAATGATGCCGGCGGAATAAAAGTAAAAAATGAATGGGTGCATACTATTAACTGGGATTGTGTTATTTTCGACGAATACCATTATGGCGCTTGGCGCGAAAATGCAAAAGATTTATTTGATAAAGATATTGAAGCAGAAAAAGAAATTGAAAACTTTAAGAAATTAGAAAAAGAAGGTTTTGCCGAAGAAGATAAGATTGATTACTTAGAAAATATACTGCCTATTACTTCCAACCATTATTTATACTTATCGGGAACGCCTTTCAGAGCAATCAATTCCGGTGAGTTTATTGAAGAACAAATTTTCAACTGGACCTATTCAGATGAACAAAAAGCAAAAGAAGAGTGGGTTGATTCAGAAAATCCTTATGCTTCGTTGCCGAGAATGGTACTATTAACATATCAGTTACCCGATTCGATTAGAGAAATTGCAATGAAAGGAGAATTTAACGAGTTCGATTTGAATGTATTTTTCTCGGCTTATGGCGAAGGTTTTACCGCAAGGTTTAAGTATGAAAATGAAGTTCAAAAGTGGCTGGACTTAATTCGCGGCTCGTATTTAGAAACCACAATCGATAACTTAAAATTGGGTGCTAAAAAACCGCCAATGCCTTTTTCGGATGCCCGTTTATTAAATGTTCTTTCGCATACGTTTTGGTTTTTGCCGGGTGTTTCTTCCTGTTTTGCAATGAAAAATTTAATGGAACAAAAACAAAACAAATTTTATCACGATTACAAGATAATTGTTGCTGCAGGCACAAGTGCCGGTATCGGGGTTGATGCACTTCCCCCGATTTTTGACGCAATGAATAATCCATTAAAAACAAAAACAATTACTTTATCTTGCGGAAAATTAACTACAGGCGTTACAGTTAAACCCTGGACAGGTATTTTTATGCTTCGCAATTCTTCAAGTCCCGAAACTTATTTTCAAGCTGCATTCAGGGTTCAATCGCCATGGACAATTTTTAATTCCGATAACAAATCGCCTAATAAAGAAGAAATTATAAAACAAGAATGTTATGTTTTTGATTTTGCACCCGATAGAGCTTTAAGACAGATTGCAGATTATAGCTGCCGTTTGAATATAAATGAATCGAATCCCGAAAAGAAAGTTGAAGAATTTATTCATTTTTTACCCGTTCTTGCTTACGACGGAAGTTCGATGAAGCAGATTGATGCAGCAGGTATTTTAGATATGGCGATGAGCGGAACAACTGCAACACTTTTAGCCCGCCGCTGGGAAAGCGCTTTATTGGTAAATGTAGACAATAGTACGCTACAGCGTTTGATGAATAATGAGAAAGCTATGCAAGCTCTTATGAACATTGAAGGTTTCCGGAATTTGAATCAGGATATTGAAACTATAATAAATAAATCGGAATCAGTTAAAAAAACAAAGAAAGAAGCAAGCGAAAGAGATTTAACAAAGCAAGAAAAAAAAGAATTAACTGAAGAAGAGAAAAAGTACAAAAGCTTAAGAAAACAAATTCAGGAAAAACTAATAAAGTTTGCTACGCGAATTCCGGTTTTTATGTATTTAACAGATTACAGAGAAAGAAGTTTAAAAGACGTAATCACTCAGCTTGAACCGGGTCTTTTTAAAAAAGTGACCAATTTATCGGTAAAAGATTTTGAATTACTTGTAAGTCTGGGAGTATTTAACAGCGCATTGATGAAGGATGCTGTTTACAAATTTAAGCGGTACGAAGACGCAAGTTTAACCTACATCGGAATAAACAGACACGAGGGCGAAGATATTGGTTTGTATGATACAATATTAAGCGCAAAAGAATATGAGATAAGTTTTGTTAATGAGGAAAAAGGAATTATATAATAATTAATGGGATTTATCCCAACAAATAAAAATCATTCGGCTAAAACCGGATTTGTGTTCTGTTGTTTATTTAAATCCCCTAGATAAACCCCGGGGCAATTAAAAACAATTTTTTTTTAATATTTGATAGTGCATTTTATAAATATTGAAAAGAGTTTGATTGTCACAGTTTAATTGCCACGACTTTTAAGTCGTGGACAAGATAAATTAGAAAACAGACAAATGGGATTTATCCCAAAAATAAAAATCATTCGGCTAAAGCCGGATTTTTGTTCTGATTATTACCCCACACGCTAAAGCGTGTGGCAATTGAAATGAAAAAATCATAATAAAGAATTGAATAATATATTTTGAGATTTTATGCCATACACAAAAGTATTAATACATTTAATCTGGTCCACCAAAAACAGAATAAAATCTATTAAAAAGGATATTAAACCAAAGCTATTAAACCATATCCTTAAAAATGCTAAAGAAAAGGAAATTTATATTGAATCGATTAATTTGGTTGAAGATCATATTCATATTTTAATTTCATTAGGCAGAGACCAAACAATAAGCAAGGTAGTGCAACTTATAAAAGGCGAATCTTCAAATTGGGTTAATAAGAGTTTTCAACTGCGAGATAAATTTGAATGGCAGGATGAATATTTTGCAGTTTCTGTAAGCGAATCAGCGGTTGACAAAGTAAAAGAATATATAAATAATCAGGAAGAACACCATAGAGTGAAAAGTTTTGCTGAAGAATATGAGCTGTTTTTAGAGAAATATGGATTTAAAAAATAGGAGCATTGTATTTTTTCGATTTTTGATGAAGTTCAATTGTCACAGCGTAATTGCCACGGCTTTCAAGCCGTGGATTAAAAAAATAATAAAATAAAACAAATGGGATTTATCCCAAAAATAAAAATCATTCGGCTGAAGACGGATTTGTGTTCTGAAAATTAACTAATCCCCCGAGATAAATCCCGGGGCAAATGAAGTGAAAAAATCAGCAATTCTACTTACGTTTAGGAAAATTTTCCGGTTAGTTGATTTATTTAATTTTGTCTTTTTCAAAATAAAATTATTTCTTTTCATTTTCACTATTTAGTTCTGGGTGATATTGATATACCAAATCCC
>JAAYAN010000277.1 GCA_012719345.1 Ignavibacteria bacterium
CGTTAGCGGTCATTTTTTGCCTCCTCAATCTTGTTTCTTATCATATCTCCTCTAAGCAGAAATTCTGAATCATAATATCTGCTAGGATTCTTGAGGTGTATGTAAACCCTGTCAATCGCTTCCCTCAAATACAGAATGTAATCCTCCTGCGCCTGAATGATCTTATCCTTCTGCTTCAGCTCATCGGAAAGCAGTCCGATATAATCATAAAAAAATAGTAGGGGATGACAATTCTCCTGCTCCCTAATCATTGGATTTTTATTCGCAATATCTCCACGCACCGATGGCATCGGGGTTGTGCTGTCTGACAATTTTGTAGTTTTCATTTCTGTTCCTTCTTTTATTTTGCGTTTAAATCGTTTTTAAGCCACTTTTATTTTCAGCCGATAACTTCATCGACTTTTAACTGAAAGTCCCAAATTAGGGCCGTGGTGAAGCCGTATGGCAAATTAACCACCTTCCGGCCAGTTCCCTTTAAATTTTTCTGAGTTTATCGTCACATTTTTCGGGATCCCGGTTTTCCGGTAGCGGTCCAGGATCCACCCGATCGTGCCGGGCAGTCCTGGTTCCCGCTCTTTAAATTCAATTTTTGGCGCTTTTCTCGTAGTAGCCATAACCATCTTTGATTTTGTATTCATATCCAAACCGTTTTGGATCATCCGCCCGAAGCTCCCGCAACCTGCGCTGGATATTACCGTCAAGTGGGTTGTATGGAAGCGTTATACTCCTGACTCTATTAATGAAAGTTCTAATCGTAAAAATCGGCTTCATGTCATCAAACGCCATTGTGGCGGCTGATCTGACTGATATTTCTCCTTTTTTCATTGTTAAAATAAAGTTGTTTTTGGTATTTCTTCGTACGATAGGAAAACCCGGTCGGCCTTGTATTCCTCTTTGACCTTCGCCCGGTAGTCTGCAATGTCGTCGGCCTGATCATCCGGGTAAATGACCTTAGTGACCTCCCCGACCGGTAGCGGAATAATGACCGAAATTTTCAGTATCCGATAACTCATAATTTTGCGAGAATTTCACGTTTAATTTTTACGGCTTCTGCGATCCGGGCTTTCAGCAGTTCTATATCCACGGGGTCGGCGTCAACGGTCAGGGCCACAAGTCGGTATTCTGGTTCTATCTCCGGGAAGTAGCTTACAAAGTCCCATTCTTTCAACCCCGTTACGGCCATGCACATTTGCACCTGCCAATAATATTCCGGGCGCTCGGCTTTGAACTGATCCACGGTTTTTATCATCATATTTTGAACATGGTGAACCGGGTTCATGGGGCATTTTATCTCCAGCCCCTTCCTATTTGGAAGCATCCTGTTTTCGGTGTCAAATTCCACGACCAAACCATCTGGGGATGCTCCGGCCTCGTCACACCACGGGGCCACGATAAACGGCTGCTCTGATACCGCCACACCTTCGCCATTCGAATAGGCCCGCTTAGCGTAGGGCTCCAAATCTGTTCCCCGTTGCATGGCATAGGTGGTGATCTCAGGCATTGTGGCGCCTAATTCTTCGGCTACCTTCTCCAAAATGTAGGTTTCTCCTGTCTTTCCGAGTCCTTTTGCCCCCATCAGCTTGTGGATTTCGGAGGCGGTAAATTTACCCCGCCTCTGTTCCTTCCATTCTTCTGTGCGCTGGTCAATCATAATTCAATATCAATTATTTTAAATGTCATTGACGTATCCGTTCTGCTCATATCGTCACTTATTGTTAAACTCATATTTTTTGGAATAGCATTCATCCCCATGATTTCAATTAGTTTTTTAATTAAAGAAATGTTCCCAATCCGGAAACTTGTTGCTCCTTTGTAAAGTTTTAACGAATACCCTCTTTTGCTAAATACAAAGAATACCTCTCCCGTGATGTTATTAACTGCAAAATTCAAATAAGTTAACCCTCTGCTAATAACCTCGTTAGTTAACTCTCTGCTAAAGCTTAAATTGGCCTCAGTTTCACTTGATGACGTGATTCTTATTTTATTTGCGGCTATTCTGTTATACCCGCCTTTTATCCTCATTGTTGATAAATCAATGATTTCAACCGGATTTTCTACATTGTAGTTCATAATTGCGCTTGTTTTAAATTGGTTATTAAATTTTTTATTTTGTTTTTCCGTTTGCCCTTCTCACCGTTACCGGCTCGTCGTCTGCAAAGGCGGCTTCTATCGGGTCGTTATCGACGTATTCCACTGCCCCGGATTCCACGTCACGGACTACACCCTGATCGTATTTAACGGCGTTTTGCATTTCAATGGAGAGAATCCCCCACCGGCTGATTAGGCTTTTAAGCACGGTTTTTCTCGCCATACTCTCGAAGTCATCCTTCCATAACCCGAAACCCTTTTTGTAGGTCTGAGAGTAGCGTTTCCCGTGGCGTTCGATCTTCTCAATCGGCCAGTATTCCATTTTCTCAAAGCCGTTAACAAGCCTGAAATAAGCGATGTACCCGACTATCTTATCGGATTTCTTCCCGGAGAAATCAAAGGTGTATTCGCCCGTCACCCGGTTTTCTCCGGTCATTTCACCCTCATATACCTCCGTAACATTGATAGTCTGATACTGCCCGGAGCGCATGGCAAGCTGGATAAGCCCCTTATACATGATTTGAAATGATGCCTGATTCCCGAACGGCACCACGGCGGCAAAGCCCAGGTTTGGATCAAGGGGAAGATTAAGGGAGGCGGCCACGACGGCGGCAGATACTACCGTCATTGGGTCGCACTTCGATAGGGCGGAGGAATTGTTGACCATTACGGCCAGATTCGCGGTAAACCCCGCTGCCCGTTCTTTGAGAATTTCCTCAAATTTTGCCTTTACATTCTGATTCGACAAAAGGCTCTTAACTGTTGCTGGTGTGTTCATAATTTCTCTCTTATTTTTTCGTTGTTTTTTAATAACTCTCTGAATTGGTTTACCCTGCGTTTCCGGTAGCTGTCGAGGGTTTCCCTTTTTTTCAGCACCCCGTAAAGGGCCATTCCGGTTCCTGCAAAGTTGGCATTTGGAATAGGTTCGGAAACGGCCTGGTTGTAAAACTCATTGAGGCCGCGCGTCTGCGGTCGCAGCACATAATCCCTACCGTGCAGGCGGATTATTTTAAGGTCGTCACTCATGCTCGTAGGATTTATCCCAAGTCTGGGGTTTCGGGTAGGTAAACAACTCCTCTTGCTCTGTCGTGTCGTCGGAGATCGCGGCGAATGCCAGCACGGCCAGCACGACAAAGCCGATGAAGCTGAAAAACCCGACCAGAATGTCCGTCCATGTGAATTTAGCGGCGATCCATCCGATGATCACCCCCACTCCGAGGCAAAAGCCGCCCAGCAGCCACTCCCCGATTGATTTTGCTTTTTTTAAATCATTCATTTTAATTACAATTAATTGGTTAATATCTGAAGACTATTCTTCATTCATTATTGGTTATTAATTGGTGAGTCTTCATTGTCTTCAAAGTTTGGGAGGGGGTAGGTTTCTGGTATTTCGGAGCAGTATCTCAGGTCTATATATTCCAATGAGCAGTATCTCCGTAGCACCTTTCTTTTGTAGTAGATACAATCCTTACACTCTGATATTATAACATCGATTTTTAAGTGTTTCATTGTCATGTCAGTTGTATTAATTGGTAAATTATTGTGATTGCTATTCTCTCTTGCTCATAGCTCTGTAGTATTGTTGATCAATGATTCCAACAGCTTGCGTCTGACCGCCTCAGTTCCTCCATGACGATCTATTGTTTCGCCGTCCAGGTAAATTGTTACGGCTTTTTTCTTTTTACCCGGTGGCAGGGGTTTTCTCCCTGCCGGTGACTTTGTTTTTTTCATAATGTTTCTCCATCCACGTTTTTAATAAAATCCCTATAAAATTCAAAGGTATTAATATCTTTATCTATTGTAATGTTCTCAAACCTCGGATTGTTTGAAAAATTCATTGACCCAACAAAATTAAGTACTCCGGTTTCTGTTTCGATAACAATAAATTTTGAGTGGTTAGCGCAAAATTTGATTTTCACTTTCCCCTTTAAAATATCGTATGCATTTGAGGTAAATATCCATTTATAGGAGTGGGTTTTATCCAAGATTAACCATGCTTCCTTAACCCTACCTGTTTCAACTAATTTTAGCAGCGCATCAATCCCGGCAGGGGTTATGGCCCAGGTCGCGATATAAATATTCCTGATTTCGGGGAGTAAGGCGTTTATTATATTTGGGGAATCAAACCGTTTGCTTATTAGGACAACTTCCTCATCAGGGGCGAAATTTAAAACCAGGTCCCGGATCGTGGAAATATCATCTTCGATTTTGTGTTTTCTTTTGAAATTGTGCTTCTGAATTTTCATGAGCATTTTTTTCTCTACCTTAACCTTATCGGAATAGGTTTGATTTTTAAACGTGATTCCGGAAAAATTAAAATCTAATTGCGTTTTGAACATGAGAAAGGTTTTATGGAGGGTTGCCCCTCCGGTTAATTATCTCTCCCAAATATGAATAACTCCTGACCCCTGGAAACCATTTCTCGTTACAATATAATCTGGTAACAGTTCCCTCATTTTTTTAAAATTGCCCCAAACTTCTAAAGTCGGGGCAATTACTACTATTACGTTTTGGCGTTTCATATTACTTGTTTAAGTATGAATTGCAGTAGTCATCATCAAATGAACCATTTTGATAAGTAACACAATCATTTTGTTTTGCACAATTAACCGCTTGCTCAGCATCATTTTCATTAAAAACAGCAAATAATACAAGAGGTGAAAATTCAGAATTATTGTGAAGTTGAAAAAGATAAATTTTATCATCATCACATCTTTCTTCTAATTCATCAAAATCAAAAAAGTCATCCCGGCTGCAACAGACATGATCTTGACCTGCATAAGAACCAGTTAAGCAATTTTCATCATAACTGAATTTTTCATTCATGAAGGAATAAACTTCTTCATCCATAATTTCATTGATGAATGGAAACAAATCTTCTTCTTCTATGAACTCTATCTCTTCTTCTGTGAAATCAAATAACTCGTAATTATCAGAAATATAACCAGAAAGCATATCAACACTTTCTTCCTTTTCTTCCCAATCGCAGGCATTTAAATAATTCTGCGAGAATTTTCTTACTTTAGTTTCAATTGATTTTTTCATTGTTTTTAAATTTTACCAAAACTGCTTCGTTGCTGTTTTATGGTGTAAAGATACAACGCGTTTTTCAATTATGCAAATATTTTATCTATTATTTTATATAATGCTGATATGTTTTATAACATATAGACAAATAAAAAAGGGGCGGCCACTGCCACCCCTCGCTGAACCAACTAAAACCAACTAGTTGGTTGGTTACCGATTTTTTCACAAGGCATTCGTTCAATTCAGTTTTCGTTCAATCCGATCTTTGGCCGCAAATGAAAGGTATCGTTTCACCGTTTCCATTCCTCCCATGCTTTCGATTTCACATTGTGTAAGGTAGATAACTACCGGCATTTTCTTTTGTTCCGGTGGTAATTTTTTACGGCCTGATGTTTTTGCTTTCATCGGGTTTTGTTTTTAATTACTCTGTAAAGATACAACGCGTTTTTCAATTATGCAAGTATTATATCATTTATTTTTATCGTTCTTTTATATGTTTTAAAACATATTAAGAAAGTTAGCTGGGAACTGATATTCGTATTCGCATTCGTAGGTTCGTTATTCGCATTCGAATACGTCAAACCCGCATCCGTCGTATTATTAGCGTTACCACTGACATACAGCATTAGGATAAGTAACCATTATGTTAAAGAACTCAATAAAAATCCCGCCTTATGCGTTGGTTTCTGGCTTCTACGCAGCCTGAAAGCAAAGCCGGGAACCGAAATCCGCTTGCGCATCCGCAGGCTCGCAACACGCAAACGAACACGTCAAACCCGCATCCGCCGTAAGCTCAGCGTTACCACCGACACACAGCATTCTTAGTGTTTCCCCGGAAGCAGAATATCCTGGAAAATAGGAATCGCAGTAGTAATGCGTACCATCTGCACCTGATGTTACCGTAGGAACAAACTCTGCCCCCCCACCCATCAATGCAGTTTTCATATAGCCGTATTCTCTTGCCTGATTCCCTACATTTGTGTAACCTGTGTAGTTTGCATCATTCCAAGTTGCAGGGTCATCGCTTATCCATGTTTCCGTTTTACCTCCCGAGGCAACAGACTGCACATTTAGGTTGATACCATCTAATATATTCCAAACATGACCGAACGGATTTTCATGTCCCCTGAAACGAGGCACTTTTACATCAACATTTACACCGCTACCACCAAAGTCGGTAATTGTAATATTTACCTCTCCGCTTCCACTTGCAAGGCTATTGCTTGCGCCGCAGTTGACAAATGGGTTATAGCTATTGAAGGTGTTCCATGTTGATCCTTTTACAGTAGTTACCCCTTCACCAAGTCCTCCCTGCTTATAGCCATCAACTGTGAGGGCAGTGTTGACGGCTTTCTGTGAATTAAGGGTTGCAAATTCAATAGCGTAGAACCACAAAAGCCACTTGTGATGCGTGTAACTGTTAATGTTCCACCCTGTCCCTCTGTTTCGTGCGTAGGTTCGGAAATTAGTCCTGTTTATGTTGGTTGCCGGTTTACCAAGCAGGCTGTTGGCAGAAGCATCCCACGCAGAGGTGTTATCCCCTCCACGATAGTCCGCAGAGGTGTTTACTACTGAGGCAAGTTTGTTGGTACTTCTTTGTATCCCTGCCTCAAAGGCAGAAATATAGTGTTTCGGCACAAGAGTCCATCCTGCTCCCGAATAGGGGGAAATCTTTATCTGATGTTGCCCTGCGGCAGGAAAATTATTCTCCACCTTGTAGTAAAAGTCAGGCCACTCCATCATGACCTGACCATCCGTACCATCCAATTTACTCGCAGTACCGTCAGCCTTCTTAGTCCAATCGGCTGGGTCGAGGTAATAATTAACCGTGCCATTGTCCAAAAGCAAACAGGCTTTTATGTTGTTATGGATTGGTAAACTTGCATGAAGGGTCATGTCTGATGCTATCCTTGTCAAATCGGGCGAAGAATTTGCCTCGTCAATTTGTATGCCGTACCATTTGTGGTTCACATTTGAGCCGTGGTTCACATTTGAGCCAGGGAGAACCAAACGTCGCACCGTTGACGTGTATGTTATTTTTGCTGTATTTACCATATCAATTTAGGATTGAATAAGCGACCGACCCAGTGGATCCCTGCCCGGATGTGAAATTCAGACACCAGAACATACCCGGCTTATTTTCAAAGCTAAGAATGGTTGTCTCATTTAATGCCAGTGTTCCGGATACGATGTTCCCGGCGCTATCTTCGGCGTGGTCAAAGTGCGCCCCCGAAACCGAAAAATCCAGAACCCACGCGGCCCCGGTGCTGATCAGGTTTGAAGAAAACATTTCTACCGCCACGATATTCCCGGCCATCCGGGTCGGTCCCTCGGCGGGGATCGTAAGGTTTTTCGTTAAATCTATTCCTGTTGCCATTTTTTTATTCTTTTGATGAGTTTACTTATTTGAATTTTAATTGTGATCCTTATTACCCTTATACCGTGCGGACCTCCCGGAAGCCGACCGCTATCCCTCAACTGCGGGAACGGTTTTACGGGGGATCAGGCGGACCAAAGCCGTGAGCAGGGCGACATAGACGTTTTTCTCATCGTCATCCTCAACAAATGGGATCAGGTTCAGTTCTGCCAAAAACTCCCCCGTGGCGTTTACCAGCAGAAAATAATCGTCAGCGAGAAAAGCATCAAGCCACGACTCGACAACTCCGTGGGCCTGTTCCGGGATCAACTTAATGACCTCCGTGAGGGCCACCTTAAAAACATAGCCATCAACAAGCTCAAAACTGCTTACAACAAACCTAACCGGTTTATTGCTGATTTTCGAGGCAATCAGATTCAGATTTACGATCCGGTCCAGCTTCTCCGCCGCCGCTTTGATCTTCGCTTTCAGTGATTCGATCATTTTTTTTCCTCCTTATTAATTTAGTGATTGAATTGATAACGGTTTCTGCAATCGGGATCAGCCATATGTTTTTATAGACGAACTGGCCGACCTTCGTTAATATGTTAATAACGGATTTCATTGTCTTAATTTATTATCGGAACATGGAGTGATTATATGGAGCCAATTTCTCATAATTCTATCGCTCTAAGAATCCAACCTTTCAGGAATCGGTGGTTTGATTCCTTTTTTTCGCAAAGTGACAAATAGTGTTTCACCCTTTCCGCGATGAAAACAATGTGTAGCGGTGTAACTCCGGAATAGGTGTCGGCTTTGGAGATGGTTTTAACCCCTATCACTCCGTCAGGCCACGCCCCGACAATTTTTTGAAGCGTCAGGGCTGACCTGGCGCACCCTGCATTAACCCCAAAGTCGAAAACCTGCCAGGCTATCCGGTCGTTAACAAAACGGGCGATCTCCATGCGCTGATAGTAGTCACGGAAATAGATTTCTCCTGCCTGATTCTTTGTCAGATTGCGGATGTCAAGTTCCGGGTATGACCGTTTGGAAATACCAAAATTGGTCTCCCCGCCAGGATCTGAAGGGTCGTTCACATAGCCGCCTTCATATTTCAGGAGCCGTTCAATAAAATCGTTGAATCTTTTATCTTTCGTCATAGCAGATTATATTCGTGAAACAACAGCGCCACCGTAACCAGCCAGGCGACCACGATCAGGGCGCAGAAAATCGTATCACATTTTTTTCTTTTCATTTGTCTGCCTTAATTTTCATTAGCTCATCGAGTTTGAAAATCAATTCCCGGTGATCTTCACGGTTTTCAATGCGGATCTGTTCAATGCTTTTCGCAGTTGCCTCAAATTGACGCTCTAAAACCTGTATTCTCACCTCGGCCTGTGCTATCCTCACATTGAGGCTGATCCATGCCACGATTATGCCTCCGATCACTGTCAGCAGGGAGATGACCTGACCAAATGTTAATCCGAACTTTGTTTCCTTGTGCAATACCATGATTTTATGAATATGTGAGGTTTTATAGGGTAAATAGAAATCAGATTGACGTATTCATCTCGGACAGTTCTCCGCTTTCTCTCACTTCAAGACCAAAGAAATCCAAAGCACCCTGAAAGGAGTTGCAATAATACCAACCATCAATGGGATATGTGTAGTTGTTGTGCTGACTTACAAGGTATGTCATCGCAGGCGTATAAATACCTATCTCGGCAAAAGATAGCACACCGTTTTCATATTTATAAAATCCGTTTTCCATATCATTAAATTAATTTGTTACTGTCCAACCTTTCCCTGTTGCTATTGATGTGTCGCAGGTAGCAGCACCCGTGCATCCTGTAATTACTATTGTCTTTCCCGTTAGTGTTGGAAGGTCTCCGAATAGCGTATTTAGTGCAGTTGCATCTAAATCCGTATATGAAACATTCACCTGTGGCGATGAACCTCCAAAAGTGCTGCTTGCATTTGTTAAACGTATGCTTGTTACCTTTAATTTGTATCCTGATGCTCCATATATTCCTATCTTACTTATAAGCGATGCTATTGTTATTGTGGTTTGCAGGAATTCACAATCTTTGGCAAAGTCAGTAAATTCACAGGCAACGGATATACTTCCCAAATAATCAATGTTGTTTATATATTTCAATGAGTAGCATGAGGCGAACATATTTCGCGTATTTGACACGCTTCCCCAACTTGTCGGCAAGGTTATGGAAGAAAGGGCGTAGCATGAGGAGAACATATATGACGTATTTGACACGCTTCCCCAACTTGTCGGCAAGGTTATGGAAGAAAGGGCGCAGCATGTGGCGAACATAGATGACGTATTTGACACGCTTCCCCAACTTGTCGGCAAGGTTATGGAAGAAAGGGCGCAGCAGTAGGAGAACATAGATGACGTATTTGACACGCTTCCCCAACTTGTCGGCAAGGTTATGGAAGAAAGGGCGTAGCAGTAGGCGAACATAGATGACGTATTTGACACGCTTGCAAATGTTGGAATGACACAAGACTGTAAGTCAACGCAATTAACATCATCGTCTGTTGTATTATAGAAAGCATTTGCGTATGTTGTCATTCCCATAGTTCCAAATACTGCCCACAGGATCGGATGGTATTGTTTTCGTGTTGTATATGTATGTCTTTCTACTTTCCATCCCGTAATGTCTCCCGTAGCACCATATATGCGTATCTTCCAAGTATAGGTAGCCCCCCACGCTGTTCCATTGGCAATATGCTGGTGCATATAAATAGTTCCGCTGGCCCTTGACGTTTCAACAGTTCCGTCACCCCAATCTATAGTATATGTCCCTGCCCCTGCAACGGTTGTTGAAAAAGCTATCCCTGTTCCTTCCGTAACAAGCAGATTTATTTCATTATCACCTACCGTTGATATGTCTATCCACTCGGGTTGTGGTTGCCATGTCCCCCCTGTTGATATTTCTCCAATCTTATCTGCATATTCCCTGAATGTTGCAGCACCAACCGTCACTCCCTTTAGTTCGATGGCATCTTTTATAGCGGTCTTTGTTCCTGCTATATAGTCTAATTTTGCTTGTGCGTTGCTTGTACTCATGGCGTTATTATTTCTCCGTTAATTGCATTAAGTTCCGTTTCCATACCTGCTAATGTTGGATTAGTTCCATCGTACTCCGTGTCCGTTGTATCCGTCAATAGATTCAATGATGCTATTATTCCGCTATAATCAATTAGGTTCACA
>JAAYAN010000320.1 GCA_012719345.1 Ignavibacteria bacterium
AAGTTCGTTTTCAGAAGCAATTTCGGAGACGTTATCAATCAACCTTTGAGCATCATCTGGTGATAGGGTGATATCTGAGCTTAGATTTATTTGAACTCTAAACTCTTTTACCTTCCATTCTTGCCCCACCTGAAGCTCTCCGACATTCCATCTGATATCAAACCCTATTGCAGTTTCAATTACCTCAATATCGTCTGAGATATCAAAGATGTCCTCTAAAAGGATGATTTGATACTGATTGCCATTTTCATCGGTAATGAATTTTGGGAGATGGTCTTCAATGTAAGTATCGGGACTGTGAGCATTACCTGTATTTCTGTAGACTAGAGTATATTTAAGTGTGTCTCCTGCAATAGCAAAAACATCACTGTCAGTTCCAAAGACTTCATCTGCATCTGCTCCGTATTCATCATGATCAACTTCATTTCCACTATTAGATCTACCATTTTCTAAAGCAGTCTCGTTGATTACATATTTCTCTATATCATTTTCAGGATAAGCATTTACAGGCAAGTTATGTTCTGTCTGATCAGGAGGGTAAAAGGATGTCTCAGTTATAGCTACATTTTCAAGATTAGTAGTCCCAACTGGAAAAACAGGATCAAGAGTAGCATCAAAACTGAGTGTCTTGCTTTCTCCCCATATACTTCTTGGGTCTGGATCATATGAGCCATTAAGAATGTATTGAGGCTCTGTAGTACTCCATACAACACGCCTTAGCTGCTCATCCCATGCTCCATCATCTGAAATATTACTCATACTCATTCTTTCAGGCACAAGATCGTAAACCTCTGTGTTGTAAGCATTACCTGTTCCAACATTTCTTACATTAATTACCCAATGAATTGTTTGAGAAGGTTCTGCACTTTCAAGTCCATCATCCTTTGTTATTTCAAGAATAGGGGCATGGATAGTCGTAATTGTGGAATCACTAATAGGTGGTACTTCTTGCGTTCTTACCTCAGCGATATTATTAATTTGAGTATTATCATCAATACCAGCGTTAAACTGCACATCGAATGTAACTGTACGATTTTCTCCTTGAGGCAAATCGCCGATATCCCAAACAATTTCTCCAACCAACTGTCCATCTACAATTCTTGTTGTTAGAACACCATTATCACTAATGTTTCTGATTGATCCATTTCTAATGACTTCGGAGACATTATCATGAATGGTTACAAGATGGGCATCAGCGTCACCGCTATTTTCTATATTAATCGAATAGGTCGATAACCTTTCGGCATTGTCTGGATGCCCACCTTGTAAGTGGTTAGAATTAGTATTTGTTTCATCACTATCGGAAACTGTTTTATCAATTTCCATTCTAACCTCAGCAGTAATATTGGTCTGTGTGGAATCGTCAATAGGATTAGTCTGGTCTGAATCAACTGTTACAGTATTCGGTGCTTGATAAGTACCATGAGCTAGTGGGGCTGTTGTTCTAGCTCGAATCGTAAATGTTTCAGTCTGTTGGTTTTGTAAATTACCAATATTCCAAGTTATTGTATTGC
>JAAYAN010000029.1 GCA_012719345.1 Ignavibacteria bacterium
AATTGCCGTTTTGTTTTTCGAAAAGAGCATACCTTATTGAATACGCGCTGCCTTCTTTTTGTTGATAAGCTACAACAAGATTATGTAATTCCGGACTGCTGCCGCCGCTTGGCGTATACCACCAATCTATACTCGGGCACTTTCCTTCGCCGTTATCTAAAGGTTGACCGTTATTTCCGAGAAACCAAGTTGTACCTCCGTTGCTTGAATGTTCGATCCATACGCGGTTCATTGAAGAATAAACCTGGTGCAGCCAGCCGTCTTTTGTTCTTACTATTTTTCTTTGGCTGTTGTTTGTGTAGGCTGCTGCGTCGTTGGAAAGCCGACTTGCTTTATAGTTTGCGGTAACAACGGCATCTGGTCTAGTAAATATAATAGGTGTCTCTAATGAAAATTTATTTGGTATATCGCAGTTTGTCCCAAACCAATTTGTAAAATATACCGGCTGACCGTTATATGTTTGTGTTTGTTGTGTTCTTGCTGAATAATATATTTTACCTTGTATTGTTTGATCCGTATGCACACCTAAATAAGCTGTATTTGTATTAGGCGTAAATGTCGGTCCCACTTGCTTAAATTTAGCACTCATCCCCAAGTTTCTTTTTCCAAGCACATCGTTAAAATCGGCAAGCCAAGGGTCTTTAAATTCCAAACTGCCGCTTGGCATTCCAAGGGTACCCTCAACTGCAAGCCGGATAGTTGCATTACGACTTTGTTTGAACTGTGCTGTAAAATTTTCATGCAGACTTACTATGTTGTCTTTATGGTAATTTTGCCAAGAAGTAGTGGTAGTTCCATAATTCTTTTTATCCCATTTCAGCCATTTGCCTTTCCCTTCAATATAAGACTGATCAGCTTTTAAATAGATATCGCCTGCTTTGACAAGAACGTTTTTATCGTTTGGCGCAGAAACCCAGCTATTTGGTTGTGCGCTTTGAGTATATTGTGCAATACCAAATTTTCCACCAGATTCGTCAACTTGTATTATAGGAATTCCTTCTCTGATAGTATAACTAACTTGAGTACTTGGTCCCCATAACCATTCCGTAGACGGTTTATCGTCTCTTGGTAAAACAGCACGTGCAATTAAAATATAACGTTCATTTGGTGCGTAGTAAGATTTAATGGTAATTTCCTGACCAGAAGGACAAGGGCATTTAACATTACCATACCAAGAATAATAATTATTTAGATCAGGTGTTTTTGGCCAACTTTCTGTATCCCCCTGATTAACACATATCAATACCCCGGGAGTAGAACAAGTGACTTTTGTTGTTATACTGCTCAGTGCTATAGTCCCATCTGGAACTGAAAATTTGGGTGCTGCAATAGGGTTGGTAGAATGTGAAATGTTGAACCAGCCCAAGCTATATCTTTTATAAGTTCCGCTCTCAATACAAATCCTGTATTTAGTGTTTACCGGCAAATTGTTCGGTATACTCCAATCAGTTATTGTATTCATTCCCTTTTCTATATTATAATCAGCCGATTTTCTAATATCCTGAACTTTTACTCCGCTGGAATTTTCTAAATAAATATTTGCTCCAGCCATAAATGTAGAAAAGATTTCTATCTTCTGCGGATTAGATACGGAAAAAAGCAAATCATCATTGCTAGGTGTAATTATTAAAGCATCATAGGTTATTTCCCATCCCAAATCAGCAAGTATTCCATAAACTACTGGTCCCGGACTGTGTATTGCTTCGGCCATATTTCTTCCAGGCATCATAAGCCAATTTAACTTATCATTTTTAAATGCTCCTGTATCTAAATGACTTATACTTGAACCTCCTTCATAAGGAGAAGGTGCGTAAAGCCTTACTTCACTACCCTTATTTGCCTTCATTGCATTCAGTCCATCAAACCATAAATTTTTGCTAGTTATCTGATCATAAAGATTTCTACCCGATATATCTACTAAATGTGATGTAGAGCGAATGTAGGTGTCGTAAATATTCTTATCAATGCTGGCGGTTTTATTTGCGTTATCGGCATTAACTCCTGAAGTAAATCCTAATCCATGACATATTTCGTGCAAAACTGTTGTAACCAAATCGAGTTTATCCGTCTGTGGTATCCCGTCTGTACCAAGATACCATTCGTGTTCCTTATTCATTCTAATTTCCATATCAGCCCTGCCGGGTTTATAATCATATCCCAATATATTATTTACAATAGAAACAGGGTATTTCACCGAACCATAAAAATTATCATTATTAATATCTGACCCTGATATATAATCTCCAACTGAACAGTATCCCAAAATTCCGTCTTCTATATCGCTGCCGTCGCTGTTTTTATCAGTCCAATAAGCATCTATAGTTATATCAGTTGATAAATATAATGCAGATTGCCATATATTTTTAGCGTATTCAAAAGCTTTTTTTTCGTCATCCGGAAAATCGTGATAGGTTACTACAATTTTGCCAAAACTGTTTGCTTTTTTTAATCCGGTACCATCGCTGAAAAATACCGGCGGCGGGATGCTTACATAAGTATTTTTTCTTATAATTTTCGAATTTTGTGCGAAAATTAAACTGTTTACCAAAATTAACAGAATAAATATTTTTTTCACTTTTTTACCTTTTGTGTTTAATGAATAAATAATATTGTTTAAATTTGGCAGGTATACAAAAGGACATATTTCAGCTGATAAGGCTGTAATTAAATTGAGACCTGTTGTATATTTTTTTCTTTGCCCGGAGTGCCAGCTCCGGGCAAAGCTTAATTTTTATTATCAACCCTCCGTTTACTTTATCGCCGTCCTATTACTACAACAGCTTTACTGTTATGGCGACCGGCTATTGCAATTAAGTTATTTGTTACACATACTTGCGAAAAGTCAAGGTTATCAACACCGAGATAAACCCTTTTATTTTCTTTACCGTTATTGTGTACTATATAGGAATTCAAGCCGACAAAAAATAAATCGTTTAAGCCGGTTCCCCTTATGCTTAAAATAAATTGCTCGCACTCAGAAAATTTATAATTACCGTTTTTATTTTCAGCAAAATAATCTCCGGCGAAATATATTGGAAATCCTTTATTTGACCAGATTGAAGAAAAATTGTAGTTACTGATTCCCGTTTTTGTTTCTTCAATTTTTTGATTATCATCTAATTTATAAACCTTTACTTCTTCTTGTATGTTAACATTACCGTTTACAAACAGCTTTTTTTCTCTTTGGTCAACCGGGTCAGTATAACCCCAAATATCAAGAAAGTCGTTTTTACTGCCGGTCTGTATTTTCTTCCAGCTGCTGCCATTGGACCAATTTGCCGCATCAATATAATAGAGAGCTCCGCCTGTGCCAGAGCAGTAAATTTCACCTTTATCATTTGCCCAAGTTGCGCATATTTGTCCGTCAAAATCTAAATTTTCCATTACAAACGCTAATTCAGTCCACAGAGTGTCAACTTTTTTCATAATATTAGCATAGGAAGTAACATATACATTCTCATTATTTACAAAAATTGAATTTAACTTAAATGGTCTAGGCTCAGGTCTTGGATTTCCATAATCACTTATCGGCACTCTTATCATTTCCCATTTATTCCTATCCCAATGCGCTGCGCCAAAAGAGGCATCATTATCGTTATAATAAACTTCGCCCACAGCCCATATTTCATCTGTATTTGTTATGGCTATTTCGCGGAAACTGCTCATATTAAAATTTCCGAATTCAAATATTTCCCATTCTATCGGTCGGTTATCGGGCTCAAGCGTAGTAATTTCTAACGTGTTCCCTTTACTAAACTCTTTGTCCGGTTTTAATATCTGAACGGTATATTTATATTTTGTTTTTTCAACCAGCAAACTATCGGTTATTATTCTATTTCCGTTTACTGCACCGAATGTACTGATTACTTTTCCATCCCGTATAACTTGAACTGTTTCATCGCTTGAGCAGTTATTTATTTTAACATTAAAGTACGTCTCAGTTACTCCGGCATCTATTTCCGTTAATACTATTTCTATTTCAGGGTTTGTTTCCGGTTCGTTGGTGCAGGTAGTTAGTAAAAACAAAAAAAATAAAAGAAACAGTACTGCCTTCATATTTCAACCTCTGTATTTTTGCCCGCACCAAAAGAACTGCCCGCCGCGGTAGTTTATTTATGTTATTATATATTTATAAAAATGGAGTGGGTTAATATAGGAATATATTTGTAAAACACCAAATTATTTTTAATAAACTGCATATATATATATATATATAGCATTGTGAGCGTATAGATATGCAATTGCTGAATATTTTAAGGGCTGAAAATATTTTTTATTTGTTATACCAAACTGTAAATTGATAATTTAAAGAATAAAAAAAAACCCGGCAGTTACGCCGGGCAAACTTATTTAGTTACAAATGCCAAGTTTTTATTTAGAATTATAACAGTTTAAATTCTACCGTTTTACACAAAACTCTTTCACCATTCATCTGTCCGGAAAGACGGAGCAGGCAAACCGGCTTTATTAAAAAGCGTTACGTTAAAAACCATATTTTCCCAGGCATATCTTACGGCAACAGGATTTTTTACTTCGGAGCTGCTAACTATCAGATTGTTTCCTTCAGTTTTTATATCAGCTTTTTTAAATATTTTATCCTCTCCGGCAATTTCAAAACCGGTTCCTTTCTCAATATTTTTTAGCACAATTCCGTCATCGGCATAATCGAATGATAAAATAATCTTTCCGTCTTTTACTGTGTGCGATTTATATAATGGTCCCGAAAAAACAACATTTTTTCCATAATCTTTTGCAAGAGCCCATAATGCAAGCCTTTCGCCAACATCCTTTTTATTTGCCGGATGGATGTTATAATTATTGCCGATATCCATAGTTACAATCATTCCTGTATTTTGCAGGAAGAGAGTTTTTAATTGCGCCTCCCTGAGAAGCTGCGACTGACCCAGATCACCGTAATTATACGGAGCAATTTGAACGTAATAAAACGGGAATAGCGGATTTTGAAATTTTTCCCGCCAGCAGTTTATCATATGCGGAAAAAGCTTTTTATAACCTTCAGGATTGCCAACGTTATCCTCGCCCTGATACCATATTGAACCTTTAAAAGTAAAAGGGACTAACGGACTTATCATTGCATTGTAAAGCACCGAAGGTGTATCCTGATTTAAGGATATTACCGACGCCGGACGTGAAGCAAAAACTGCCGGATCGGAACCGTAAACAAACAGCTTGGTGCCCGAATATTCGGCAACAGGCAGGAACTTCCACTTTCCGGCTAACGATATTTTTTCATTTAATTCGGGGCATTTTATAAAAACATCTTCCGGCTTTCCGTAAATTCCGCCGCCGCTTTGATTATCAATAACGCGGACAGCAATACTGATATTTTTTTCGCTGTTTATATATTCAGCTACTTCATATCTTCTTTCCGCCTGCCAAAAACCTTCTTTTTCAAATCCGCCGACTTTCACCCCGTTCACATAGGTTACATCCATATCGTCTATGGGTCCTAAACTCAGCTCCAATTTTTTCCCTAACCATTTTTCAGGAATTTCAATTGTCTTACGAAACCATACTGCGCCGTCATAATCAATCAATTTTTCTTCCATAAAGGACGGAATATTCATCTCGCTCCATTTTGAATCGTCGCAAAATGATGAACTGCAAATTTTGTCATCAAAATCCAGCGAAACCCACTTTGCGTCGCCTGTTCTTTTGCTTAAATCAATGGCCTTAAATTTACTGCGCCATTTTTCAAGTTCGCTGAAATAACCTGCAGCACCGGTTATTTTAGGTATATCATCTTTGTATTCTTCTAATTTTTCAAGATAATCTGGACTTGTCCAAGCTTCAATCTGTGTTCCGCCCCAGCTCGAGTGTATTAAACCCACCGGAATTCCAAGTTCTTTATAAAGTTTTTTGCCGAAAAAAAATGCTGCAGCGCTGAAATCACCGGCAGTTTTTGGCGAACATTCTGTCCAGCTTCCGCTGCAGCTGAATTCCGGTATCACCGAGATTTTTTTGGTTACTGTAAAAAAACGTATCTGCGGATAAGCTGCTTCTGATATTTCTTTTGATGAATTTAAAATTGTATCTCGCGGAGGCCATCCCGAAAGAGGCATTTCCATATTCGATTGTCCGCTGCAAAGCCACACTTCGCCGCTTAAAATGTTTTTAATCTTTTTATTAAATCCATCTGATTTAATTACCATTTCAAACGGACCGCCGGCTTTGGGAGTTTTAATTTTCGTACTCCATCTGCCGTTTTTACCGGCTGTGCAAAAGGCTTTTTCCCCCCAGCTAGTCTCAATTTCAATTTTAACTCCAGGACTGCCTTTACCCCATACAGATGCTTCTGTTTCTCTTTGCAGCATCATATTGTCGCTGAACAATTCCGGCAGAATTATCCCGTTATTCTGACCGGAAATTGTTTGAAAAACCACTGCCAATAATGCTAAAATCATTTTCTTCATAGTTACTCCGGATATTTTCTTAAATAAAGATTTTTATAAGCACTTTAATGTATTATTAAATATTCGATACTCTTATTATGTTTAACATCTAAAATTAACAAAGAATTAGATTTATTTTTATAAATTCCTTACTTTAATTCTTTATTTTTTTGATTGGAAAAAGTTTTTATGAAGCCTAAATATGCAGGACTGATTTTTATGTGTGCAATAATTGTTTCATCCTGTTCAACTTTCAGCCGCCACGAATATCAAATTTACAGCAATGTTAAACTTGTTGATGGCGAAGCAACAAAAGAAACAGTTAACCTTTTTTATAATCTCAAAAAAATTCAAAAAAAATCGGTAATTATTGGGCAACATCACGCAACTGCCTACGGAATCGGCTGGCAGCACGATAAAGACCGCTCGGATATAAAGGACATAGCAGGAACGCATCCCGGAGTATACGGCTGGGACATTACCGATATTACTAATTCCGAACCGGAAAAAATTGAATTTTATACAAGTTTGATAAAAGAAGCCTATGCAAGAGGCGGTATCAATGTTTTCTGCTGGCATTATAATAATCCCGTAACAGGAGGACTGTTTTACGATACAACAGTTGCAGTGAAACACATTCTTCCATCAGGAAGCCGGCACGAAATTTATAAAACCGAGCTTAATAAAATTGCCGATTTTGCAAACAGCCTGACGGGACCGGATAATGAGCCTATACCATTGATTTTCCGACCGTTTCACGAATTTGACGGGAATTGGTTCTGGTGGGGTAAACCCTTTTGTTCGAGGGAAGAATTTATTGAATTGTGGCATTTTACTGTGAAATATCTGCGCGATGAAAAAAATGTAAGGAATTTTATTTATGCTTTTTCGCCCGACAGATTTTTTCAAACCGAAGCAGAATTTCTTGAAAGATATCCTGGAGACGATTTTGTTGATCTTTTAGGAATGGACAATTACGGAGATTTTCAGAATTACGGGCAAGGTATTGAGGGTATTCGGAAAAAATTAACCATAATTTCGAATTATGCGCAAAAAACAAACAAAGTTGCCGCGCTTACCGAAACCGGCGTCGAAAGCATACCCGATTCTTTATGGTGGACAGCTAAATTCCTTCCGGCAATAAAAAAGGACAGTATTAAAATTGCTTTTGCAATGCTTTGGCGAAACGACAATCCAAAACATCATTACGCCCCTTATCCCGGGCATAAAAGCGTACCCGATTTTTTAAAATTAAAGGAAGATCCTTATATAATTTTCCAAGACAGACTGAAAAACCCTTACGAAATTGATTCGCAGTTTTTCACCTCTGATTATTTTTCCGAAAAATAGCTTGGGAAAAAAAGTGTAAGTAATTTTAACACATTTAAAAATAAAATAACTGCAACAGCATTCTACTTTCTACTTTCTACTTTTATATTTTACATTTTTTTTCTGTCATTTTTGTGAGAATAATAATAATAATATATAAGGAAACAAAATGCTATTTGTAAATAACTGCCTATATCGCAAAAACAGTCGTTAAATTTTAATATTTAGCAAAACCCCTCGATAATACACATAATAATAATAACTTTATTTGATGAGCTTTTGCAATGATTGAAGAAAGCCAAGCAAATTTTAAAGAAAAGAGAGACCGCACCAATGAATTGAAAAATTTCTGCAACCTTGCAATTTTACTTGCCGAGGATGAGCAGAGTCTTTTAAACGAATTTTGCAATATTCTTACCGATCTTGGAGGATATGCTCTTTCCTGGATTGCATATTGCAGCTCTGAAGTTCCGGAAATAAAAGCAATAGGAAATTCCCGATGCAGCAAATCCGAAACTAAACTGATAATTGAAAATGATATAAAAGAAATCCCTGAAATAATACTTAACGGAAGTGTACGAATAATTTCATCTTTTAAAAAAAATGATCCGAGTTTTAAAGCAAGCATTTTAACATCACTGTTTCTGCCTGTCCGGAACTCCGAAAATCTGAAGTTTGTATGCTGCATTTATTCATTCGGAAAAGATGATTTCAGCACAGAAGAAATTCAGAACTTGAACGATATGCTTTTATTTCTGAGTTTCGGAATAGATTCCTTACGGACAAAGCGCAAAAATGAAATTGCAGAAAAAAATCTTCAGAATGAAAAAGAAGAATTAAGCGTAACATTAAAATCTCTTGCCGAAGGTGTTATTACAACTGATCTTTCGGGGAATATTACGCTTCTTAACAGATCTGCCGAAGATATATTAGAATTACAAGAATCTGATATTTCAGGTAAATATATCTTTGAAATAATTCCCATTCCCGATTTAACAAACAATAAAGCCGATATTACTTTTTATATAAAAGATTACCGGAAATTCAAGGACAGTGCCGAAAAGAAAATCTCATATTATCTTCCAAACGGGAAAACTAAAATACTTACAATAATTGGAACAGAAATACGCGATACTTATGCAAACATAAAAGGTTTTGTATTTGTTATCAGCGACGATACAGAAAAAATCAGAATAGAAAACCAGCTTTCACTTTCCCAGAAGATGGAATCGATTGGGCTTTTAGCTGCAGGAATTGCACACGAGATTAATACGCCCCTTCAGTACATTGGAGATAATACACAATTTATAAAGGAGGGTTTCAAATCGTTTGTAAAATATATTTCGTTTCTCGAAAATGCAATTAATAACAATTTGACTGATAAAGAAATATTAACAGAAATTGAGAAAACTAAAGAGTCACTTGAAATAGAATTTCTGAATAATGAGATATTTCAAGCTATCGAGCAATCGCAATCCGGTATAAACCAAGTAAGTAAAATTGTACTTGCAATGAAAGATTTTTCGCATCCTAACAGAAACGATTTTAATTATTCCGATATAAACAAATGCATTGAATCAACCGTAACAATATCAAAAAACACATGGAAATATAATGCAGATGTTGAGACCATCCTCGATGCGGAACTGCCGCCTGTTTATTGCTTAATTGATGAACTCCGACAAGTAATTTTGAACATGCTGGTAAATTCGGTGCACGCAGTTGAAGAAAAAAAACAAAGCGGATTAATTGAAAAAGGATTGATTTCAATAAAAACCGGGCATTACGATAACACTTGCATAATTACTATTAAAGATAATGGCTGTGGAATTTCGGAAGAAAATATAAGAAAAATATATGATCCGTTTTTCACGACAAAAGAAGTCGGCAAAGGTACAGGACAAGGTTTGTCTATTGCACACGATATTATTGTAAACAAACATAATGGTGAAATAAGCGTTGATTCGGAAATGGGCGTCGGTACAATTTTTACAATAAAACTAAAAATTGAAAAACAGTAAAACAAAATAACAGGTTGATATGAATCTGAAAATTTTATTTGTTGATGATGATCCTAATCTGATAAGCGGATTAAAAAGAATGCTTTTCAGTAAAAGGGACGAATGGGATTGTCTTTATGCTGAAAACGGTTTCAAAGCATTGGAAATTCTTGCATCCAATGATATTGTATGCATTGTTACAGATATGCGGATGCCGGGAATGGACGGAGCCCAGCTATTAAAAACTGTTATGGAAAAATATCCTCAGGTTGTTAGAATAATACTTTCAGGTCATTCAGATAAAGAAATGATTTTGCGCTCAACTCAAGTTGCTCATCAATTCCTTGCAAAACCATGCCAGTCGGAAATTCTTGTTGCAACTATATCCCGCGTTCTGGAACTCAGAAACGATTTAAATAACGAGCAGCTGCGCAACATTGTTACTGGAATAAGCGAGTTGCCTTCTGTTCCATCTATTTATTTGCAATTGGAAGCTGCTTTGCATAATGAGGATATTTCAGTGCAAAAAATTGCAAGCATAATTTCGCAGGATATGTCTATTACAACAAAAATACTTCAAATGGTTAACACAGCTTTTTTCGGACTTCCTGTAGCAATTTCAAATCCTGTTCAGGCAGTAAATTATTTAGGGATAAATGTGATTAAATCCCTGGTACTTTATATTAAATTGTTCGATAATTCGAAAAACAGCCCTGAATTACAGAATTATATTAATAGCATTTGGCATCATAGTCTTGTTGTAGCAAATTATTGTAAAGAATTAGCAAAAGGAATTATAAAAGACAAAATAACGGGAGATGATATTTATGCAGCCGGACTGCTGCACGATATCGGAAGACTTGTGCTTCTTAAGTTGCCGGATTATTATAGAAATGTAATGGAGTTGAAAGAAAAAGATAAAATTAATTCGTACGAGGCAGAAAAAATTCTTTACGGAACAACGCATTGCGAAGTGGGGGCTTATCTTTTCAGACTCTGGGGATTGCGCGATCAAATAATTTATCCTGTTTTGCATCACCATAAATATCAGTTTAACGATTATGCAATAACACCAGTATCAACCGTTTTTATTGCTAATTTTTTATCTCATTTAAATGACGTAAACATCGATTATATAAAAGACAAATCAAGTAATTTTAATGATTTTTCGTGGTTCAAAGAATATATAAACCAGGAGCAATAGAATGGAAAGAATATTATTTGTTGATGATGAGGAAAATATCCTTGCCGGATACAAGCGCAACTTACGAAATATGTTTAATCCCAAATTAAGCATTAGAATTTCTATTGCTTAGCAATAGAACAAAAAACCTCTAAATTGTTTCTTTTTAATGATTTAGCTTATTTTGAAATGTCAAATATTTACATCTTTTTTATAGATTAAAAGAAAAAATAATTGAATATATCCTATTGCTTAATCTGGGTTAATATATTTACAGCAAATTCGGGCGCTGAAGCTTTAGAACTGATTAAAAACAACGGTAATTTTGCAGTAGTTGTATCCGATTATAAAATGCCGCAGATGAACGGGAACCAGCTTTTATCTGCAATCCGGCAGCAATCGCCCGATACGGTTAGAATGATGTTAACCGGATTTGCCGATGTTGAAACTGCGATTAATGCTGTAAACGAAGGAAATATTTTCAGATTGTTAACTAAACCTTGCCCAAATGATAAACTTATTAACTCACTTTATGCGGCTTTGGAACAATACAGATTGATAATTGCTGAAAGAGAGCTTCTGGATAAAACATTAAAAGGAAGCATTAAAGTTCTTATGGATATTCTTGCAGTTGTTAATCCTACAGCTTTCAGCCAGTCTAATCAATTCCGGAATCTGGCAAAAAAAATAGCAGAAAAAATTCAGATAAAAAATCTCTGGAAAGTTGAGCTTTCGGCTCTTCTTTCGCAAATCGGATGCGTAGCTGTTCCTTCCGAAATTATTGAAAAACGAAACGAGGGGAAAGAACTGACAAATGAAGAACTGGGTATTTATTATTCGCACCCTAAGATGGGTATGAATTTAATTAGAAATATTCCCCGCTTAGAAGAAATTGCCGATGCAATTAAATTTCAGTTTTACAGATATGACGGCAGCGATGAACCTGAAGATTATATAGTGGGTGAAAAGATTCCCGAAAGTTCAAGAATACTGCGGGCTTTAAATGATTATTTCTTCTATACAGGCTGTGGAATGACGAGCGAAGAAGCTGTAAAAAAATTATTCGATAACTCAAACTATTACGATCCCGATGTTCTTGCTGCTTTAAATATCGAAATCACCGGTATGTACGACGGGTTTATTCTCGAAACTGTAAATCTAAACGAATTAAAACCTGGAATGATACTTGCCGAAGATATAAAAAATGACGAGGGTTCGGTTTTATTAACAAAGAGGAATGAAATTACTGATGTATTGATTTATAAGCTTAATCAATATAACCGTATCCGGAAAATTATTGAACCTATTAAAGTATTAATTCTTAAAAAATAAACTATTATTAAACTTTATTTATTATGATAGCAAAATCATTAAATAATGAAACATTCATAAGTGCCGAAAAGTTTATAAAACTGCTAGCAGAAATATATGATAAAATGAATATCGGTTTTCATCTCTATCATCTTGAAAATATAAATGACGACCGAACTTTGCGAATGATCGGGGCTAATAAAGTCACTGAACTGATGACTGGAATCTCATTATTTGATGTTATAGGAAAAACCCTGGATGAGAGTTTTCCTAAACTGAGAGACTCCGGAATTCCTCAAATGTACGCTAATGCGATAAGAACTAAAAATCCAATTAAACTTAGTGAATTAGAATATACTGATAATAGGGTTAATAAAGCAATTTTTAATTTAAAAGCATTTCCATTAGAAGACAATTTCATTTTTGTAGTATTCGAAAATTTATCTGAATTAAAAAGAACACAAGAAGCTTTAAAAGAAAGTGAAGAACACTTTCGGACTTTAACTGATACAGGAAATGTATTTTTTTGGACTTCTGGGCTTGATAAAAAATGTGATTATTTTAATAAACCTTGGCTCC
>JAAYAN010000030.1 GCA_012719345.1 Ignavibacteria bacterium
ATTTTTCAGATGTAAAAGGTCAGGAAAATGTTAAAAGAGCACTGGAGGTTGCCGCTGCAGGCCACCATAACATCCTTATGCTAGGGCCTCCAGGTTCAGGAAAAACAATGCTCGCCAAACGCTTACCCACTATTATAATATAATAAATTATTTGTCAGATACTCATTAAATGAATAAATTTGATTTAGTTCCCTGTAAAAAGGTTTTCAACTTTGAATGTAAGTTTTAAGTTAAAAAAGGGAACTGGCCCGGCTGATTAATTTCGGCCGGGTTTTTTACCTTCTCAAACTCTTCAGGTTGTTCCTGCTTGATGCGTTTGGCTTGTTTAATGTACGTTGGATTTGTGGGAAATATTTCAGCCAGCTTTTCAGAAGTTTCTCCCTTATTAACTTCCGGTATTTTTACCGTACCTTTTTTACCTCTGCCTTCACTTAGTTTCTGCCTCTCCTTTGATTCCCGCTCAAGGGTGTTGATAATGTCAGAATAACAAAATCCCTCACCAGACCCTCACCAGGTGAGCCCAGATCAATTATCTTGCTGAAGATGGTATAAAGTATAGCTATAACAGAAAAATCCCTTACAGGTGAATATTCTGATAAGGCCAATTAGAGCCGGTTATCAACACTTTATTAACAATAGCCGGACAATTATTTTAATGGTTATTAAGGGGAGTAAATTTTCAGCTTATAACCGGCTCTAAATGCAAAAGAATATTGAACCGGGATAATATAACCTATTATTTGATCAGGATGATAACCGGCTGAAGTATAATAGTAATATCTTCTGTCTGTAATATGAATCATACACTTGTATAGAATAATAAGCCGGCTTGAATATTCATTCACAATAAAAATTTATAATATTAATGACTACCTATAAGAGGCAATAGTAGCCATAACCTTGTATAGAATAGTAGCCGGCTACTATATACAATCACATAAATTTTATCAGAATTTTGGAGGGGTTCTTGCGAGCCCTCTATTGATGCCTATCTGCCGAGAGCCGGGGGGTGGGTAACAAATTAATATATCCGGCTGTAGCCGGTTAAATAAACGGATTCTTATCAGGGAACCAGATTCATTAATTTATATATTGTGCCCGGCTATATTATGTTAAATATATATATCCTTATAAAGTAACCAGATTGATTAATCAATATATTATACCCGGCTATTGTAGCCGGTTTGGTGTTTATTAAGGCAAATTCTAAATTACATTTACCCCTGTATTATTTATTGATTGTTCAATGATTATTTAATAATATAGTGTATTTTTGTATTCGGACATTCTTTAAGAATGGTTTTGATTGTAGGTTTTGAATCCATTTGAACGTGTTCAGAACAGGAAAACAGGATCCTGCATCAGATTTACTAAGTACTTTGAAATACTCCCTGTCTGAATGTTTACACTTTCATACTATTAAACTTACCTGTGTACCTGGAGAGAGAACCAGGAAGGACAATTCCCACATTGATTAGTCTGGTGTACCTGAGTCCCTGAACCTTCAGATAATAACCGTTAAAGTTATTCATAAGTAAGTTGTTTTTAAGGGGTGTTTATCTAATTTAGATATTCACCCCTTTTTGGTATATATAGAAGACTGTATTTTTTTATTGTTTAACTTAAAACTTACTATTATGAAAACTTCAAAAGTTATTCTTTACAATCGGTACAAAAAAGACAAAGACGGCAAAGTCAAAAAAGTTCAGAAGGAAAAGTTTTCACGTGCAGTCTGTTTACTTGATACTTTGCAGGAAAACAAATTTAAAGATGCTGATTCGTTCTTGACACTTGCAACAAAGATGTTCGATGACAAAAACCAAGTTGATGAGAAAAAACAGAATGCGAGTTGGGAAACTTACCGTATCTGGCGTATTTTGACTCCCGTTTTATTGAAGTTAGAAGTTGAAATTCCTGATTACCTTCAGTAGGAAACCGATTGTTAAGAAATGGTTTGAAACCCGGTGCAATCTGTTTGCATCGGGTTTTTTTGTGCCCTATTCAAACCTATTCACCCCTGACAAAATGAAAAACTCAAAATAGGCTCCAAAAAATGGCGCAGGAATTTTCATCGTATTATGGGGGGGTATTTCAAAAAGTCAAAATGCAAGCAAAATTTCGGGCAGAATTTCAAAATAGCAATAAATAAAAACCAAAAATTAAATGAAATGAAAACAAATAACTTATTCGTGGCTTACTACCGTGTGAGCTCACAAAAACAGGGATCAACCGGCTTAGGACTGGGTGCTCAAAGGGCTTCGGTTGAATCATTCATAAAACATAACGGAAATAAAATTGTGGCTGAATTTGTGGAAGTGGAAAGCGGCCGTAAGAATCACCGGCCACAATTGGAGAAAGCAATTGAATATGCAAAACTCAATAAATGTACTTTAGTTGTAAGCCGGCTCGATCGGCTTTCAAGAAACCTTCATTTTATCACTGAAATGATGGAAAGCAAAGTTGATTTTGTTTGTGCAGACCTGCCAGAATTGAACACACTCACAGCCGGCATTTTTGCAAGTCTTGCACAATATGAATCGGAATTGATTTCGATCCGGACAAAAAAAGCACTTGCACAGGTTAAGGCGAGAGGGGGCAAACTCGGAACTCCGGGTAACCTGAAACCTGAGCACATTGCTTACGGTAGGATAGTGAAAAAAAGACTTGCGAGAGAAAACAAAGCCAACAGGCAGGCATATCACTACGCATCAAAACTACGGGCAAACGGAAAAACTTTACGGGAAATAGCCGGCTTATTAAACAGTGAAGGATATAGAACAAGCCGGGGCAATTTATGGACGGCCCATGGCATAAGATTACTGCTAATAATGTTCTCGGATGGTTCAGGGGACAGCAACATCACAACAGCAAAATAGTGCTCACGCACGGACGGGGCGGTGCAAAAATTGAAGGATTTTTTAATTAGTCAATAAAACATACTGTATAATGAGCCGGATAATATACCCGATTATTAAAACAGCATTAATTATTTGGAGAAATATAGCCGGATAAAATACCTGACTATTAAAATAGCATTAATTACTTAGATATATCCGATTATTAAAACAGCATTAATTATTTGGATATATCCGGTTAAATTGAAGAGTTTATTAATTAATCACTAATATATACTATATGATTAGCCGGTTTACGGAAATAGGCATATATATGGTTATTATTTTACCCGTTCATTTTTTACCTTCTTGAAATATAGCCGGATTTTATTTACTTAATCATTATATAGCCGGTTAAACAAACGGAAAAACTATTGTTATGTTTCATAGCAATAAATACCCGGATTTTATTTTTACCTTACCAAAATGGCTATTTATGGCCGTTTCCGGTTGTTTACTTAGTCCGAACAATTTTAAAACCCCTTTTTTCACCTATTCCGGTAGGTTCTGGGGGACTTTCTTTAATTAAACGGTCATCCGTACCCACTAAATCAGAAAACTCGTTAAAACGAAAGTCTGAAGGTGTTTTTCTGATAACTGAATTTTTATTCCCTGTTTTGATTTTTCTTAGCAACTGAATAAACAAATTTAGTTCAGCATCATTTAAAACATGTAACGCTTCAATGTACGACCAGGAGTCATCACTTGACTGCTGTTTTTCCTGCTGCATCAACAATTCCTGTTCAGCCATTTTTGCCTGATGTGCCTGATAAGATATTTTTGAAAGCAATTCAATCGTAGTGCGTACCTCTGCAATAGCTTTTAGTGCAACTGAATCTTTGCCGGCATCATAATTTCTTTGAAAAATATCTTCAGCACGGGAAATAATTGAATCAATTTTATCAATTAATTTATTATCCGCATGAAGTGACTTTATTTGCCACGCTTTTGTTAACTGTCTTGTCAGGTGATCCTGAGCGTGACGGTACAATGAATCATAAGTCACATTAAACCTCCGGGAAATCTCTTTCAGAGAAGTTCCGCTAACAATTGCCTGATCTATCCTTAGCCGATCGGGGTGAGAACATACCTTACAAATTTGTGCCATTTTTTCTTTAATTTATTTATTTGAGCCGGTTATCAGGTTATACCTGAGAGCCGGTTTATTAATTGATTTCCGCAATAATAAACAATGCATTGCCGGTTATTAATTTATTATTTATGACCTGGCCGGTTATAAACCGGTTCAGGAATATTCCTGAAAAAAACTTCTTAAAAAACATTCTTTTTTAATCCCCGCACTTTTTGTGCGGGAAAAAACTTTATTCATATAACTTTTTTTTCATATAACTTTACTTAATACTACTTTATTTAATACCTTTTTAGCAACTAATTAACTGTCAATAAATTACAGCGATATCTCGACCACATTTCATAGCTTTACCCGACCACATTTCATAGCTTTACCCGACCACATTTCATAGCTTTACCCGACCACATTTCATAGCTGGTTTTTGTGTCGGAAACTATGGTTTCCGTGTCGGAAACTATGGTTTCCGTGTCGGAAACTAATTTATAACAGCGTTTTTTCATTGCTCATCTTCTATATTATTTTCACTAAGCCGGCGGTTTTTCACCTCCATACTGATAAAGACTTTATCATCTGTTGAAATACTAAAGCTCCGAATAACGCCTTTGTACTTCAGTGTAATGAGTCCCATTCTGATTCTTTTACGCTTGTATTCACTCGAAGCCTCATTGTTTCCAAGACCGGCAAGATCAAAAAGCTTGTCCATGCTAATTGGTTCAAAATTGCCATATTTATCCATGCACTCTCTTTGCTGAAATGCATACCTGAGCACAAATAAATACAGGTTTGCAATGGCTGGCGACAATTTGTAATAAATATTGTCATCTATTTTAACGTAACCTTCATTTAAGAGCTCAACGAAATCCCGATCAAGGTGAATCCGGATATCTCCGTTGCTATCTTCTTCAAGTTCATTTGCGCCGGCCATTATGCCTCCAAGAGTACGGAGCCCACGATTATTGGTCAAAGTCATCCGGCAGTCATTGATCCTGGTAAGTCCATGCCAAATAGCCTCCCTTGTTTTTTCGTCATACGGATTAGGCTTTTGCAGAGTCTTTGCAATATCAGTCAGGTTAGTAGTGAAGCTAATAGTTTTCTCACTATATTCACATGGACTGTTTTGTGCAATATTAAGCAGTGCAACAGTGAGCTTACCATCTTCAGCCCGCATAAGTGAGTTCCGTACTTCAATCTTAATATTGGGGCCATATCCGTGATAAATGGATTTGCGGATATGAGTTTCAGCACCTTTGGGCATTACACGGAAGGGCGTGGGAATGGCAAAGTCATTAGGCATCCCGTTTTTAGTAAGATCAAATAAATGATTGTGCTCTTTGGGAGCTAAATTTCTCAGAGTACATAAAAAAGCTTTGAGTTTGGGATTTGATTTTACCGCAGCTATTGTGGCGGTAATTTCATAGTAATCTGATACTGCAAGCCATGTCCAAAGTGCCTTGATAACCATTTTGCGAACATATTGAAGGCTTTCAGGATCATCTTGATATTCCGGGTTACGGAATTGATTAAGGTCTTTTGAAAATGATTTCAAAGAGACTGGCATATTAAAATGTTTCTCCATGTTATGAGCACTTGCCAGTAATGCAGATAATTTAATTTGTTTTTTCATGCTCGTGATTATTGTTGATCATACTCAAAATATCAGGGAAAGTGGGAAAGGTTGGGGCTGCTATCCCTTTCCCCAGCTTGATCGAGCTGTTTCCCTGTGTGTTATTCATATTTCAAAATTCTTCTTTATTCCAGATTGTTTAATTCTCTATTATATTAATCATGTGGTTGTCCGCCAATTCATTTAATATAGATTCTGTCTGCTCTGAAAATTCATCTGAAATTTCATCCATAAGTCCTGACAGCCTAAATTCTAGTAGCCATGCAGTCATCTGTGAACGGCTGTAACTATCTAAGAAGGGAATTTCACCGGCATCACCAAATAAAAACATTCCGTTTCTGTGTAGTATTCTTTCACATTCATTGCCTGCTTTTATCAGGTCTTTAATAGTAAATAATTTTTTATTGTCTTCCATTTTCGTAGTATGGTTAATTAATATTTCAAAAAATTGTTAATTCAACTTTTCATCATTATCAAGAGGCTCATAAGGATTCTGGCCTCGTGCAATCCACTCCTGTTCAATCGCCTCATTGAACATCCGGATAGTTTTATCATCGAGCCTGTTAATTTTTTCGCAAAGCTCTTCAGGTGTTATCCATCGAATGAGCAACTCACCAATAATTAATTCTTTTGGTTGTCTTTTTGTCATAGTGTTACAAGCTTTTGAAAGCCTTGTTTTTTCGATAAATCGTTCAATATGTCCAGCATCCAATCAGACAAAAATTCCCGCTCCGGGATTTCATACATCCGGCTTACTTCGCTAAGTGGCACCAACAAATAAATTATTCCGTCACCCAATTGCCATTCAATACAGTTGTGGAAAACCGGTTGTTTCTTTCGCTTACTGGTTTTACCTTTGATGTTTCTGCTTTTGAAGTTGGCAGCCGGGCCGATATTGTAGAATGTTATTTGTTTTTTCATAGCTCAATAATGATAAGGGAAGCGCTAAAGCGCTCCCCTATGATGGAAATAACAAGCGGTCAAGAGAAAGGCCTAACCGGCCTGCGGGAAATTCCTCTTTGACTCCCGCTATTATCAAAAGAGGATCGTTTTTAAATCTCATATCACTTGCTTTCAGATTCAACCAATAAATAATTTATAACTCCTTCCGGCCAAGGAGGAAGATCATTTTTTGATATTGATCTGCGCCGGGTCGGAATTACAATATCTGAAAAACCTTTCAATTTGAATTCTTCCTGGCGCTGTTTAATGAGCGCATTTAACTTATCATTCTGTTGTTTCAGCCAGGGATCAGAAACAAGCTTTCGGTAATCTACAACAGCCATACCCAGATAAGGTGAGCCGGGTTCAGTAATTACAAGTTTCCCGTTAATCCTTTCAACACGCTGCCCGTCAAGTTCAATAAGATCGCCATTTCGAAGCTGCCCACTTCCGACAGGCCCAAATTTAAGACAGTCAGGATTTTCAACACTCTGAATTTCTGATAACTGCTGTTCAAGAGCCTCTTTCTCAAGATTGTAAATATCAAGCCGGGCTTGAAGCTTCATTAATTCATTATGCATTTCGGGAGGCATTTCAGAAGGTCGCTCATATCCTTCACGGTCCCTGCGCTCACAATACTCATCATACTTCCAATGAAGTTGACGAATTTGCTCTTCGACATCCGGGATAAGTGCCAGACCATCAGTATATTGGTCAACTTTTATTCTGCCTTTATCATCGCCAAGAAGGTTATATAATTCCTGTTGCATACCTCGCTTGTCAAGGTTGCCGGATGGGGTAAGAATATCTGAAGCATTTTTGAATTTTGCGTAAAATTCAGCGTAAATGGGTTCAGCTTCTGTTGAATATCTCATTTTTGCTTTTCTTTTCATAACTACTTGTTTTTAGGTTTGCCAAATCCGGTTGGGAGTAAAGGTTCTTCCGCTTCCGGTTGCTCATTTTTTTGTTTGTTTTTGAGTCCGTAGCCGGTTGGAAAAAGGGGTTCTTCTTCATTCCGTACATTGTGCAATAACTTGTAAGCACTAAGGTCACGACCTTCGATGTGGCCAATTCGATTTTCTGTTTTATAAACTAGTCTGTCCATAGCATTATTTATTTTACATTAATATTATCATATTCAGATTGATACAATGATTCATGCCCACTCGAAAGTGCTGCAGCAGTGAATCGGTTGATTTCCTTCACAGGATCGGGATGCCTTCGGAACATTCGTTGACAATATTCCAAGACACGTTCAGCCGGATAAACAGTCAGAAGCATTTTCAACGAAATAATAAAGTCAGCTTTTTCCGATTCTGATACAGTTTCCGGCCAGACAATTTTGCAATTGAAATGTCGGTTGAGAATTGCCATTTTTTCAAGAATTGGCAATTCGAATCCTGATTCGTACAAACTGACTTTTGGAGCCGGCACACGTAGGATTTTAGCCAGTTGGCTTTGGGTAAGGTTTGATTTTTTTCTTAATTCCGATAGCTTCATAATATATATAACATTTGATTATCAAATAGTTACAAAATTTGAATGTGTTTTTTTTATTAGGTAATCGGAAATATGCTGCGAATTGCAGTGTGTAATTATGACTACAAATATAATACTAATTATAATAAAATGCAACTAAACCGCTGAAAAAGAGCGGGTTTTTTAAAAAAGTGATTAAAAATTTATAATTTTACAACTATGGAAAAACAAATTTTAGCAGCCGGATATGTTCGTGTTTCAACTCCGATTCAGGTAAAGGAAGGTGAATCGCTTTCAACACAGCGCGAACAAATTCGAAATTATGTGAAATCAAGGGGCTGGCGACTGATTGAAGAATATTCTGACGAAGGACTATCAGGCGCAAAAAGTGAATCCCGACCAGGACTACAACAATTATTGAAGGATGCGAAAGCAGGAAAGTTTTCAGTTGTCGTATTCAGCAAGCTATCACGCTTTGCAAGAAATGCAAGGGACTACCAGAATCTTTCTTACGAGCTTGAAAAGGCAGGTGTATTAATAATCAGCATTAAAGAAGGGATTGATAAATCAACTCAGACGGGTAGGCTTATTGCGGGGATTTTATCTCTGTTTGCGGAATGGGAACATGAAACCATCCGAGAGCAAATGTATGAGAATAAAATGGTCCGGTGGCGACAAAGACGGTCCTTTGTGGGGAAGCCTCCGTTTGGATATGTATGGAACAAAACTACAAAAGAACTGGAAATCGTACCGGAAGAAGTCGCTATTTACAGTAGAATTGTAAATATGTATGTTAACCGACATTTGGCCATGCGGGACATAGCGATTAAACTGAATGCGGAAGGTTTGAAATGTAAACGAGCAGTATTCAACGCTGCGGTAATTTCATACATTTTGAAAAATCCCTGTTACTACGGTAGCTATACGGTGAACCGGCACGTTTACGTTGACGGTCCAAGAGGTGCAGGAACAAAGCGGACAAAGACCCTGAAACCTGAAGGCGAAGCAATAGAGTTTCCAATACCGGCAATAATCACAAAAACCGAATGGGATCGGATTCAGGAGGCAACCAAGAAGAACAAAATAAAAGTTAAGCACAAAGGAGAATTTACTGATATGTTTTTCCTTAGAAATGTTGTCAGGTGTGGTGTGTGTGGAGGCAAACTTCAGGCAAGAATCGGGAACAGGCGAAAGGATGGAACGGCTCCCAGGTACTATGTGTGCTATTGGGCGGGAACGAGCAGGAAAAGCATAGAGAGCGGAAGGAAAAATAAATGTAGTTTGCCATTCATACCCGCAGACTATATTGAGAGGCAGGTTTGGAACAGAATAATGATGCTGTTCACCCTGAATCCCAAACAATCATTTGGCAAACTACATGAAAGAGAATCCATAGAAGATAAAATAAAAGCATCAGAGAAAGTCATAACAACCTTGCAAATAAAATTGAAGGCAAAGGAGCGGACAAGGGAAAGGCTTTACAAAATGACGGAATTGGACGAGTGTGATCTGAACGACCTCAATAAACGGCTGCGTCTCAACAAAGAAGAAATTCTATCAATTGAAGGCAATTTATCTGAAAACATGAATGCCAAACAAGAACTGACGGAAAAAATAAAGAAACAACAAGAGCGTAAAATATTTGTAAATGAGCATAAAGAAAATCTTGAACGGCTAAGAAAAGAAATCAATACACTTGAACCGGCTGATAAAAAGATACTCGTTGAGGCAATGTTGGAAAGTCCTGTAACTGTACATTACCAGTATGAGGATTCAAATCACCCGGAGGACGGAGCCGGACCGGTTTTAGACTTCCGTTTACGCTTTAACCCTGAAATAATAAAGAGGTTTATTGAAGAGGGAAAACTATTGAAATTAAATCAAAATAGTCCCTTCAATAATGCCACCACTCACAGTAGAAGAGGCTCTCGAAACAACCAGGATACACTCGGTAGCAGGCAGGATAGACAGTAATACATCACTCATGACCAGAAGACCTTTCAGATCACCTCATCACA
>JAAYAN010000031.1 GCA_012719345.1 Ignavibacteria bacterium
AAAAATATCTTGACAAAATACCCCATATGGTGTATCTTGAGATAAAGAAAAAGGTGAAATATTATGAAAATTCAAACAAGTGTTAGAGTTGAAGATAATTTATATAATGAAGCAAAAGCTGTTTTTTCAAAATTCGGTCTGAGTTTTGGAGATGCTGTAAATATTTTTCTAGCAAAAGTTGCAATGGAAAAGGGAATTCCATTTGATTTGAGCTTGCCTTCAGAAGAACTGGAAAAAAGAATTGAGAATATAAATTCAAACAAAAACACAAAAATATATAATACCGCAAATGAATTATTTAAAGATTTGGGAATATAGTATTGTTAGAAATAAGAATTGAAAAATCTTTTAAAAAAGATATTCAAAGAGACAAACTAAGCGGTAAATATTCAGAGAAAGACTTTGAATTATTAAAATCAATAATTACTTCTTTACAACATAAAAAGAAAATCCAACCTCAATATAAAAGACATCCACTTAAAGGAGATATGAAAAGTTTTGAATCAATTCATTTCAAAAATGATTGGTTACTAATTTTTAGTGTTGATGAAAAATATTTAAATCTTGTAATGTTAGGTAAACATTCCCAAGTATATAAAAAGTTTAAGTAGAAACGGTATAAAAAATCAATCCGAATGCCGTTTCGCACTCGGCAGTTTTTAAATTATTGGCTTTGTCGTTTTAATCTGTATTGCTATTCTGGGCAGGGGGTTAAAAACCAAGGCGTAATATTGCTAAAAATTGTATTGATGTTAAAATTAATTGTACGTATCTTTAAAGCAAATAAATACGTAAAATGAGGTTGGCAATGAATACAAAGTTAACGCTAAAATTAAATAAACGGTCAATTGAGCGAGCAAAAAAATACGCGAAGAAAAACAAACAAAGTCTTTCAGGCATTGTGGAAAATTATTTTAATCTAATAGCAAACAGCGAATCTTTGGATGAAATTGAAATTACCCCGAATGTTCTGGAATTATCCGGAATTATAAATTTGCCGGAAACTGCAGATTTAAAAGAAACATACGGGAAACATCTCGAGGAGAAATACTCGTGATTCAAAAGGTGTTTGTCGATTCGGATATAATACTAGATTTGCTTGCAAAACGAGAACCGAATTATATTTTTGCAGCAAAATTATTTACATTGATAGACCAGCAAAAAATTACGGGTTTTACATCGCCGATAGTATTTGCCAATTTGCATTACCTTCTTAAAAAAAACACTTCCAATTTATCGGCGCTTAAAAGTTTGCGCAAATTAAAATCTTTAATAAATATTCTACCGGTTGACGAAAGGGTTATTGAACAGGCATTAAATTCAGATTTTACGGATTTTGAAGATGCAATTCAATACTTCACCGCAGCAAATAATGGAATTAACATATTATTAACCAGAAATAAATCAGATTTTAAGAAAAGCAAAATCCCGATTGCTACAGCAGAAGAATTTTTAAAAAGCTTCCCGTTACAACAAAAATTATGAGATTAGTGCAGTATTAATTATTGTAAACCAAATCCTTGCCTTTACATTATGCCAAATTATTTATAACTTCTTTCTGCTTTTAACTTGTTAAGGATTAACTTACTGAATAATCCGATGCTCACATAATTAAGCCAATTTTCAAACATCTTAGCAAGGCATTTATGATTAAGACCGAATTTTTTGATTCAGCGGTAAAACTTGGATTTTATGGCAGCGAATCAGGAAGTCTTTTCGGGAAAAAAGATTATGTGCGGAAGTATTGGGAAGATTTTTCGATAAAGGATTTATTAAAACCAGTAATAATTGAAATACTTACGCGCAAGGAAAAGATTAGAATTACCGATTTCGGCTGCGGAAGCGGCGAAGCATACGAGCTTATTACACATATTTCCAGTATTGAAAGACCATCAATAAAAGATTTTCTTTTATCCGCCGATGAAATTGAATTTTATTTGGGGCTGGATATTTCTAAGGAAATGATTAAACAGGGCACGGAAATATATAAGCAAAAGAAAAATATAAGATTTACAGAGGCAGATCTTTCAAAAGAATATCCTTTTTTAGAAGAAAAACCATTTGATATTTACATGTCAACTTATTCATCTCCATCGCACTTAACCAGCGATGAGCTTAAAAATTTGATTGAAAAAGTTCTTCGCCATTCTTCGGGTAAAACTTATCTTGTTTTAGATTTATTTGGAAAATACTCACCCGAATGGCCATGTTACTGGGCGGATTCAAAAGAAGAATTGCTGCCCTATAATATGTTGTGGCTGCAACTGCCGGCAAAACTGGAAAATGATAATGTTGAATCGTATTTTGTAAAATATTGGGATGGAAAATCAATAACCTGTTTAATTAATCAAACAGCAGAAAAACAAGGCAAAAATGTGAAAATAAAAATTAAAGATCGTTCACTTTTTACCGGAAGACATATTGATACTGGATTTTTTAATCATCATCCGCTGCCGTTACGTTACCAGGTTAACAGACTTTTCGACAGAGAATATGAGGGAAAGATAAACGAATTATTTACTGATTTTACTTTTCTGGAAAATTACACGACAGAATTTCCTGAAGTTTGGGAAAGATTAAATTCTTATCAAACCAGTTGGAATATTGCTGTAAGTCTTTGCGGAGCCCTAATTGATAATAATAACGCGATGATAAAGGAATTAATTGAAACAACTGAAGAAGTTCTTGCAGAAGAATTAAAAATGCTTACTTGGCTATTCAGAAACCAGCAGCGGTTTCCGGTTGATAATTTTTGGGCAAGTATTATGGGTCCTCAATTAGCTTGTGTTTTAAGAAATCTTGAACTTAACTTGCCGGATGGTTTGGGCTGCGGACATGGTTTGTTTTGCATTGTTGAAATTGAATGATAATTACTTCTTAACTTGTAAGAAAATAAGTTTATATAGTTCAATCCGACCGAAACGGACAACAAACAAGTAATTTAAATGTATCTTTCTATCGGATTGAACGACAAAAGCTCCTTAAACTTATAATTTTACGGCAGTTAAAATTAAAAACAATAAAGGAGCTAAAATGTATCGAAAATTATTATTATTCTTTTTAATTATTTTTTCGGCAGTGCTGTGTGCAAATCCGGGCAGCGAAATTACGGGAAAAGTAATTGACGGAGAAATTAAGCAGCCTCTGACGGGTGTAAACATTTACATTAAAGATACGCAAACTGGAACCACAACTGATGAAAACGGAAATTTTTATATTGCTGAGATGGAGTCGGGTACATACCAAATAGTTTTCAGTTATGTAGGATATCAAAAAGTTACAAAAACGGATATTATTGTCCGTCCCGGAAGACCAACTCAATTAAATGTTGAAATGTTTCCTTCGGCTATGGAAATTGACAATGTTGTAGTTAAAGCGGGATATTTTTCGGAAACTGAAAACAAACCGCTAAGCACCGTAAGTTTTTCGGCGGAAGAAGTGCGGCGGGCACCGGGTTCGGCAGGAGATGTAAGCAGGATATTATCCACTTTACCTTCGTTGGCAAAAGGAAACGACCAGCAGAACAGTCTTATTGTGCGCGGAGGCAGCCCGGTAGAAAATCTTTATCTTGTTGACGGAATCGAAGTTCCCAACATTAACCATTATCCTTCGCAAGGTTCTTCGGAAGGACCGATTGGCATAATTAACATCGATTTTATTGAAGATGTATCTTTCAGCTCGGGCGGATTTTCTGTGGAAAACGGCGACAGACTTTCTTCCGTGATGGGTATTAAATTCCGCGAAGGCGATATGCACAATTTTTATCCTCAGCTGAACGTAAGTATGGCGGGCGCGGGATTGTCGCTGGAAGGACCGATTGCCGAAGACAAAGTATCGTATCTGCTTTCTGCAAATAAAAGCTATTTGGATTTGATTGCAAATGCAATTCAGCTCGAAGGAGCCGTTCCGAATTACGGAGATGTGCAGGGGAAAATAACCTGGAAACTTGGCGACAATGATAAAATTACATTTCTGGAAATCTTTGCAAAAGACTATATAAAATTTACGTACGATAAATCGCTTGAAGATGAAGAAAATATTTTCGGAAAAACACAAATATGGTCGAACGTTGCAGGGTTAAGTTATCAGCACATCTGGGATAAAAAAGGTTATTCAGTATTTTCAGTTTCGCACAGCGTACAAAATTTTGACGAAGATTTTAACCTTACCCGTACAAAAGGAAAGCTGATGCTGAATAAATCGGACGAGCAGAATATTTCAATAAATAATATGAACTTTTTTAAAATAAGCGATGCCGTAAAACTGAACTTTGGCGGCGGACTAAAAATCGGGTTAAATAAGTTTGATATTGAATACGGTTCGGAATTAAATTTTTACGGGGAAAATGAAGACGAAGCTTTTGTAAACAAAAAGCTGAATACAATAAAAGCCGGAATTTTTGCCGAAGTTGACTGGATGCCTGTAAACAAACTGGTATTTAAAACGGGTTTGCGCGCCGATTATTTTGATTACAACAACAAAGTGTTGTATTCGCCCAGAATATCTGCAATCTATACAATCAATCCCGAAAACACTATTTCTGCATCTGCCGGAATTTACTATCAGAATATGCCGAACAATGTGCTTGTTCAATCGGATTTATTCAAAAATATTAAAACTCCCGAAGCATATCATTTTGTTCTCGGTTACTCAACAATGATTTCAACTGATACAAAACTTACAGTTGAATTGTATGATAAGGAATACCGAAAATTCCCAATCGATCCCGAAAAGCCGCAATTCTTCCTTTTTGATGAAGCCGTATCGGATAACGTATTCAGATATCATAAAAATCTTGTTGATGCAGGAAAAGCTTATTCAAGAGGAGTAGAAATTGTAGTTCAAAAGAAACTTGCAAAAGATATTTACGGACTTGCAAGCGGTTCTTATTCTATTTCGAAATACAAAGCATTAGATAATAAATGGCGTAACAGGATTTACGATAATCCTTTGCGCTTTGCAATAGAAGGCGGATATATTCTGGATGAAAACTGGGAATTTTCAGCAAGGTGGATATACGCGCAGGGTCGTCCTTATACACCTTTTGATGTTGCAGCCTCAACAAATCTGCACTCGGGAGTAATTGATATAAACAGAATAAATGATGATAGAGTGCCTGATTATCATTCATTAAACCTGAGGGTTGACAGAAGATTTCATTTCGGAAATTCATCGCTTGTAGTTTTTCTTGATATTTGGAATGCATACAGCCGTGCAAATGTAGCTGCATACAGCTGGAATGAAATTTCAAATAAGCAGACAGAAATAAAAGGCTGGACGCTAATGCCGATTTTAGGTATTGAGTGGGAATTTTAACAGTTGACCTTTATGCTGCCGGCGGAGCGGAAACGCTTCCCGGCTTTATTTAGCTTTTAAAACAGCTCTGTATTCCGAAGGAGTAAGATTTGTATATTTCTTAAAGAGGTTATTAAAAGTTGTTTTCGAGCTGAATCCGGCATCGTAAGCTAAAGCAATAATATTGAATTTAGCGTCTTTGTCCTCTTCAATCAGTCTTTTAACTTCTTCAATCCGGTAGCCATTAATCAAATCGTAAAAATTTTTATTAAGCTTTGTATTTATAATTTCGGATAAAAGATGAGTGGAAATTCCAAGCTTATCCGAAAGATTGCGCAAACTTAAATTATTTGTTGTGTAAAGTTTTTCATTTTCGAGCAATTCGAGCAGTTGCGAAATATATTGCTGTGCAGATTCTTCGCTGAGAGTGGATTTTTTATAGCTTTCATCAGTTTTTTCTGGCTCGTCTCCCTGAATTTGCCTCTGCGTTTGTTTATAACTGTTATAACTTAATATAAATACAAACACAGAAAGCGAACTATAAATAATTACATCGCCCCAAAAATCTTGTACAACCATCATATTCAGCGAATAAGCAATAATTACAGATACCCACACGGCAGCACTGCCGTAAACAATAATGTGCATCCATTTTTTTTCAAAATCGTCAATTATTGAATACGAAGTTTTAAGCTTATAATTAATATGATTCAGGTTCTTAAATGTAAGAAACATATAAAACACTCCGTGGAACGGTATAGTATAACCAACAATCGTATAGAAAAACGGATGATCAAGGGTTCCTTCAATTACACCAAGAAAAAATTCCGAAGGGGTAGTTATCAAATTAACTGTGTGAATGATTGTTAAAAAGACAAAAGGTAAAAAGTGAAGTAAATCGGTTAAAACAACTTTTTTACTGTTATTTCGGATAGCTTTTGTATATAGGTAAACTTCCGGACCGTAAACAAAAGGAAAGGCAAGATTTATACCGATAAGAAACGGGAAAGATAAATAAAATTTTTCGATGTATAAAACAAGCATAAGCAAATCGCAAGCGAATATGATGTTTCCGAAAATAAGAAATTTATTTGCAACCGGACTTTCTTTTTTACTGCTTAATAAATAAGCAATAATTACCGATTGACCTGCAGCCAGTACAAAAATGTATTTTAGGATTTCTTTCATAAACATTAAAATTGATTGCACAAAGATACAAAATTGATTGTCATTAATATATTTGCAGAAAATTATTGTTGGATAAAAATAAGTATCCTAAATGGAATTTACTTTTGAATACTATTTAATTGGCGCAATATATTTTTATTGATTTTACTTCTTAAAAGAATAAATTTATGTATTTAAATAAATTATGGAATTTAAATGACAAAAATTGGTATAATAATTTGCGGACGCTATATTAACTGCGGCGGTGGAAAATGCTTAAAGTCAATGAAAGAGCATGTTGGAGGATTTGCACGGTATCCGGAAGATGAAGAATTGGAACTTGTTGGGTTTGCAAACTGCGGAGGATGTCCCGGAGGAAATATTGAATATGTTCCGGAAGAAATGATTAAAAACGGTGCGGAAGTAATTCATTTATCAACCGGATTGGTCGTTGGGTATCCTCCTTGTCCCCGAATCAAACAGTTTAAAGAATATATCGAAACCCGATATAAAATTCCTGTCGTAATAGGAACGCATCCAATACCTTTAAAATACTACAACACACATAACGAATTGTCCTTTTGGAATTCTTCATTCAGAGAAAAAATAATACCTCATTTGCTTAACGAAGATAAATCTATAATGGAACTATATAACTGAATCAGATATAATTTTATAACTTATACGGATTAAAAAATGAATAAAAGAAACATTCCGTTTCAAACAATTAACTGGGCGAAAATTCCAAAAACCGAGCATAAAGGCGATAGCGGTACTGCCTTTTGGCAAACGGTTCAGTTTGAGGGATTACGGATAAGATTAGTTGAATACTCGAAAGGTTATTTAGCAGACCATTGGTGTAAAAAAGGACATATTGTGCATTGTTTGGATGGAGATTTTACAAGTGAACTTATCGATGGTGAAAAATCTGTTTTAACCAAAGGTATGACTTATGTTGTTACGGATGAATTAAGTTCGCACCGCTCATCAACCGAAAATGGTGTTAAGCTATTAATTATTGACGGAGACTTTCTGAAATTTGCAGAGAATGAATAATTAAAGTTGCTTCAATGGCTGAGGATAGTAATTATATATGAATTTAATTCACAAAAAAACGAAGAAAATCTCAATATATATTTTAATAATATTTACTGTTTTTGGCTGTAAAAATGCTTCAATCTCTTCAGCAAAAAATGGACTAGTTTTTAACGACAGCCTAAGAACTTCTGAACAGATTGAATTGATTTATGAAAATGCTAAATTCTTCCCGGATAAAACTCAATTATCGCTGGCATTTATTGAAAAAAATGATGTTAGTTATTACGGAGTCAAACGGGAAAGCGATACTTTGTTTTTTACAAATAATTCGGATAGAGTATTTGAGATAGGCTCGCTTACAAAAACATTTACTTCAACTTTGCTTGCGGGTTTTGCAATTTCCGGTGAAATAAAAATAGAAGAAAAAATTAATGACTATTTGCAGTTTCGGATAAAAGATAATATTCCAATTACATTCAAAGAGCTTGCAAACCACACATCGGGCTTGCCGCGAGAACCATCAAATATGTTTTGGAGTGCAATTTTAAACCCGGATGATCCTTTTAAAACGTACGACGAGAAAAAGCTGAAAGAATATTTGATGAAAAAAATAATTAAGCCGGATGATTCAGCCCGGCGTTTCAAATACTCAAACTTAGGTGCCGGTATTCTCGGATATGTATTATGCCAGATTAAAAGAACAACATACGAAGACCTTTTAAATCGCAATATATTTTCAAAGTATAAAATGTTAAGTTCTACTACACAAATAAAAATGGTTAAGCAAAAAATAGTAAATGGACTTGATGAAAACGGAAATGAAAGTCCTAATTGGATTTGGGATTCTTCTGCGCTGGTTTCGGCAGGCGGAATTCTTTCAAATGCAGAAGATTTATCAAAATTTATATCAGCCCAGTTTGATGATACGAACGAAGAACTTAAACTGACACAGAAAATGACTTTTACCGCCAGTCTTTCGGGTGTAAAAAAAATGAAAGGAATAGGATTGGGCTGGATTATACTTGAAGGGGCAGATAAAAATAATTGGCATTGGCATAACGGCGGAACATACGGTTATAAAGCATCGGCAGTTTTTGATGTAAAAGAGAGAATAGGAATAATAATCCTTTCGAACGTTTCTGCTAAAAACAAGTATAACGAAAATATTGATCAATTATCTTTGGAGTTATTAGAAACCCTGTGTAAAAAATAAATGACCAAAATTTGTATAAATAAAAATAAAACTAACTGGAGATGAGATGGAAAGAATTGATGTTAACTACATTAAAAAGGGTATAATTGATACCTATATAGCATTTGGGGTGTTTTTTCTTATTGTTAGTTCAATATCCCTAATAAGTGATATTAATATAGGATTCGACACTCGTTTATTTGGAGGTGATTGGGAAAATGTTTTTTTCTTCATACAAGGCATTGGTTTTGTTTTTTTTGGATTAAATATAAGAAACAAAAATTATTTTTTTGAAAAAGATGAAAAAGAAATCAGATATTTCCTTACAAACAACAAGAAAGTTCAGCATATTGAAATTTCGAGTATAGAATCAATCAAAATAAATACAAACACAATAATTATCATATCAAACGCAAGCAAAGATGAAATTAAACTTGATTTGAAATTTTTTAATTATGATGAACTGAAAAGAATAAAATCTATTTTTGAAGAAATAAAAACTGGAATTAACAAATAATTTACAGTCTCAAATAATTAAATAAATCGTTTCGCTGCATAGAAATTTTGTGTTCCTTTAATAAGCTGATTTTATTTAAAAACTTTTCAGGAAGTTTTTATTTCCTGATCTTTATATTGAAGCTGATAAAGTTTGTAGTAAATTCCCTTTTTCGAAAGAAGTTCCTGATGAGTTCCCATTTCGCGCAATTCGCCTTTATGCATTACAATAATTTTATCGGCATTCTGTATTGTGGAAAGTCTATGGGCAATTACAATTGAAGTTCTGTTTACAAGCAGTTTTTCAATCGCTTTCTGAATAAGAATTTCAGTTTCGGTATCTACGCTCGATGTTGCTTCATCAAGAATTAAAATGCTGGGATTGTAAGCCATTGCACGGGCAAACGAGATAAGCTGTTTTTGCCCTACGCTTAAAGTTGCGCCTTTTTCTTTTACTTCTTCTTCGTACATACCCGGAAGCTCCGAAATAAAATTGTGCGCCCCGACAATCTTCGAAGCTTCAATTGCCATTTCATCAGTTATTTCAGATGAATTAAGGCTTATGTTCGATTTAATTGTGCCCGAAAACAAGAAAACATCCTGCAGAACAATTGAAACCCGGCGGCGTAATTCATCAATATTTATATTCCGAATATCAGTCCCGTCTATTGTTATACTGCCCTTTTCAATATCGTAAAACCGTGTAAGAATATTTATAAGAGTTGTTTTTCCTGCTCCGGTGGCGCCTACAATTGCAACAGTTTCACCAGGATTTATTTTAAATGAAACATCTTTAAGAACATATTCGCCGGGGTTATAAGCGTGATAAACATTTTTAAATTCAATTTCGCCTTTAATGTTTTGCAGACTTACAGGATTTTCGGGACTAGGAATAATTGTATTATTATCCATTAATTTAAAAATTCTTTCGGAAGACGCCATTGCTGTCTGCATTATATTATACTTTTCAGCAAGATCGCGTATCGGCCGGAAAAACATTTCCACATACTGAATAAATGCAAAAAGTACCCCAACCGTCATCAAACCCTGAATAACATTTCCGCCGCCGTACCAGATAATAAGAGCAATTGCAAGCGAACTTAAAAATTCAACAACAGGAAAAAACACTGCGTGGTAAAAAATTGATACGATATTGCTTTTTTTATGATCGGCATTAATTTCCGAAAATTTGCGGAGTTCGTCTTTGTCTTTTGCAAAAAGCTGCACAATGCTCATTCCGGTGATGTGTTCCTGCATATAAGTGTTAAGCCGTGCAAGATGCAGCCTCACATCGCGGTACGATTCGCGCACTTTTTTTCGGAAAAGAAATGTTGCATAAACAAGAAGAGGAAGAACAGATAAGGTTACCAGCGAAAGATCCCACGACATTGCAAACATAAAAGCAAAAATCCAAACTATTATAAATACATCGCTGAAAACCATTACAATTCCCGAAGAAAAAAGCTCGTTTAATGCTTCAACATCGTTTGTAACGCGCGTTACAATTCTTCCGTTAGGAGTTTTATCGAAATATTTCAAAGCAAGCCGCTGAACATGGGAAAATATTTTTATTCTTAAATCGTAAATTATTTTTTGCCCCATATATTCGGTGTAAAATGTAAGATAATACTGAATAACCGATTGAAATATCAAGGAGAGCAGAAGCATAACTGAAATAAGCAGAAGTCCATGATAATCGCCGTTTGTAATTTTATCGTCGATGGCAATTTTTGTAAGATACGGACGTAAGGGACCGAAACCTGCAACAAGCACATTTAAAAATATAGCCAGCACAACATATTTGCGGTATGGTTTTACATATCCCAAAAGACGTTTCATCAATCGGGCATCGTAAGCTTTACCTAAAACTTCGTCGTCTTTTTCGTAAGGCGTATTACCGCCTTTCCCGCTGTTTCCAGCTCCGCCGCCTCTCATATAGTTTTCAACTCTTCTTCAAGCATTTGTTTATAATTGATGTCCGCATAAATTCCTTTCAGTTCAACAAGTTCGCTGTGCGTACCCTGCTCTTTAATAATTCCTTCATCTAAAACGTAAATTCTGTCGGCTTCTTTTACTGTGGAAATCCGGTGGCTTATTATTATGCTTGTCCGGTTTATCATATACTCTTTCAGTCTTTTAAGAATTTCCTCCTCGGTATGAGTATCCACAGCCGAAAAGGAATCGTCAAGTATAAGAATTTTAGGATCGACAGCCAAAGCGCGGGCAAGGCAGGTTCTTTGCTTTTGTCCTCCCGAAAGAGTAATGCCCTTTTCACCAAGTATAGTTTCGTATTTTTTAGGAAACGATTCAACGTCTTTTGAAAGCTGCGATATATGGGCAACTTTATTTAAAAGCGATTCATCAGCGTCTTTAATTCCGTAAAGAATATTATTTTTAAGCGTTTCCGAAAACAGGAAAGTCTCTTGAGGGACGTATCCTATTGCTTTCCGGAGATGATTTAACGGCATATTTTTAACATTTACGCCGTCAATAAGTATTTCACCGGAAGTTGCATCATACATTCTTGGAATTAGATTAACAAGTGAGGTTTTCCCTACACCGGTTTTACCGATAATTGCAACGGTTTCTCCTTTGCTAATTTTAAAACTGACGTTTTTAAGTACTTCGGGCAGACCCGGACTATAACTGAAAGTAACATTTTTAAATTCAATTTCACCAGACAAATCTTTTATTTCGGGTTTTTCAGGATCGGTTATTTCATATTCTTCATCAAGAATATTTTTAAGCCGGCGCATACTTGCATCTGCCTGCTGAATAATATTAGCAACCCAGCCGAAAGCAATTACAGGCCATATCAGCATTCCTAAATACGCAATAAAAGCAGAAATTTCCCCAATGGTCATTTCGCCGTTTATTATCATTCCGCCGCCAAGCCAGATAACAACAATACCCGAAATTCCGGTTATAAAAAAAAGCACCGGATGAAACAAAGCCTGAATTCGAACCTTGTTCATATTTTTATTCAAATACTCGTTGCTTAAAATGGTAAAGTCTTTTATTTCGCTGTTGCTGCGGACGTACGATTTTATAACTCGTATTCCGGCAAAACTTTCCTGGGCGCGTGTTGTCAATTCCGAAAATTTTTCTTGAATCTGCGTGTACATTTTATGAATTTTTTTGCTGATTCTGTAAATAGCATAAGAAAGAAACGGCAGAGGAAGAAGCGAATAAACTGTAAGCAAAGGATTTATACTCAGCATAATAATGATTATTATAATAAATTTAGTTCCTGTATCAATTGAATACATTATTGCCGGACCAATAAACATACGTACCGCACTGATGTCGTTAGTTGCGTGCGCCATCAAATTTCCGGTAGAATTATTTTGAAAATACCTTAGCGAAAGTTTTTGTAAATGCGCCCAGAAATCCTGCCGTAAATCGTATTCAATTTCGCGGGAAACAACAATAATAGTCTGCCTGATAAGAAACCGGAAAAATCCGCTTACAATTGCCACACCGACAATTATAAAAGCATATCTTGCAAGAAGTTCATAATTTACTTCTTCCATTAAAAGATTAATACTGTCTTTAAGCAACAACGGAATAGCAACCTGACCGGCATTTGAAATAAGAATAAATAAAACGCCGGCAGCAAGTGATTTTTTGTAACGGGCAAAATACTTTTTGAGATGCCTTAAACTGCCCATATTTCCTTTCTGTAAAATATTTTAATAAGTTAGCTGGAACTTTATCCGATAACTCAAATAAAATTAAATCAGTTCAAAACCTGTATATTTTCTTAAAACTTCCGGAACAACAATATGACCGTCGGAAGTTTGATAATTTTCCAATATTGAAACCATCAAGCGGCTTGTTGCAAGTCCCGAACCGTTAAGAGTGTGCACAAATTCCAGTTTTTTATCTTCTTTTTTGCGGAAACGAATATTTGCTCTCCGCGCCTGAAAATTCCAGAATGTGCTGCAGGAAGAAGCTTCGAGCCACTTGTTTTCGGCAGGCGACCAAGTTTCGAGATCGTAACATTTTGCAGCGGCAAAGCTGAGATCGCCGGTACAAAGAGCTAAAACTCTGTAAGGAATTTTAAGATTTTCGAGTATTTCGGTAGCATCCGAAACAAGGTTTTCCAACTCGGCAAGCGAATTTTCGGGTTTAACAAATTTTACCATTTCAACCTTGTTGAATTGATGTACGCGCAAAAATCCTTTCGAGTCTTTGCCGTAGGAACCTGCTTCCCGGCGGAAACAAGCCGAATAGCCTACATAATTAACAGGCAATTGATCTTCTTCGAATATTTCATTCCGGTGAAGATTTGTAATCGGCACTTCGGCGGTGGGTATAGGATAAAGTCCGTCGCGTTCAATTGTGTACATATCGTCTGCCATTTTAGGAAGCTGTCCTGTTCCGCGCATCGAATCGGCGTTCACCATAAACGGCGGGAAAATTTCTGTATATCCGTGTTTATTAATATGAAGATCGAGCATATAATTTATAAGCGCCCGTTCAAGGGTTGCGCCCTTTCCTTTGTATACAGGAAAACCTGAGCCGGTTATTTTAGCACCGCGTTCAAAATCGAGGATATTCAGTTTTGTTCCTAAAGCAAGATGATCCTGCGGAGTGAAATTAAATTCTTCGTAACCGGAGGGATACCAATTGCGTGCTTCTACATTATCAGTGCTGCTTTTTCCAAATGGAACGCTTTCGTGCGGAAGGTTAGGTATCCACATTAAAATATCATTTAACGAACTGTCAATTTCGGCAAGTTTATCGTCGCGAAGTTTAATATCATCGCCAAGCTGTTTCATTTCGGCAATTATTGCATCGGCATTCTGTCCGGCCTTTTTAAGTTTACCCACTTCCTGCGAAACAGAATTTTTACGGGCTTTTAAATCTTCAACCTTTGTTATTATGCTTCTTCTTTCTGTATCAAGAGCAATAATTTCGTCAACTCTGTTTTTTTCGTTTTTGCTTTCAATTCCTTTTTTTACAGTGTCAGGATTTTCGCGTATAAATTTTAAATCTAGCATATATTTATCTCTTTTCCTTGATCTTATTCTTAATCATAATCTTAATTTTGTTTTAACTCTTAATCATATAAAGAGTAAGATTAGGAGTATGAGTAAGATTTTGTGCATTCTATTTTACTACAATATTATAAATTTTATTAGGAACATAAATTTCTTTAACAATCTGCTTTCCTTCGGTATGCACCAAAACCTTTTTATCAGAAAAAACAGCATTTTTAACATCGTTTTGAGCGCTGTTTACGGGCACAACAACTGTAGCGCGAAGTTTACCGTTAACCTGCACAGCTATAGTAACTTCATCAACGGTTAACGCATCCGGGTCAGCTTCAAACCATACAGGTTTTTCAAAAAGCATGGTCTCGTTTCCTAAAATATTCCAGCATTCCTCGGCAAGATGAGGCGCAAGCGGACCAAGCATCACTGCAAATCTTTCAAAAACATAAGCTGCTATTTCTTTTCGGCAGCCGGATATATTTTTAGATAATTCGTTAACAAGTTCCATAAGGAAAGCTACAGCAGTGTTAAACCGGAAATTTTCTACTTCGCCTGCAAACTTTGCAACAGTCTGGTTTACCTTTCGATAAACGCTTTTTTCAGCATCATTCATTTCGGAAACAGCATATTTTGCTGCCGGAGCTGATAATTTTAGAATGTCTTTTGCTCCTTCAAAAAGCGAATAAGTACGCTGAACAAATCTGTCCACTCCAACAATTCCCTTATCGCTCCAGTCGCCGCCTAACTCGTAAGGACCCATAAACATAAGGTACATTCTGAAAACGTCGGTGCCGTATTCTTTAATAAATCCATCGGGATTTACTACATTTCCGCGGGATTTAGACATTTTTGCGCCCTGATTTGTAATTGTTCCCTGATGAATCAACTTTGTAAAAGGTTCATCGCTGTTTACAAGATTTATATCGCGCAGGAATTTGTGCAAAAATCTTGCATAAAGAAGGTGCATTGTAGCGTGTTCGGCTCCGCCGACGTACATATCAACGGGAGTCCATTCATTTCCAAGCTTTGTATCAAAAATTCCTTCGGAAAATCTAGGATTTAAATACCGCAAATAATACCACGAAGAATCCATAAAAGTATCCATTGTATCAACATCGCGGGTTGCGTGACCGCCGCATTTCGGGCAGACTGTATTCACAAAATCCTTGTTCCCTGCAAGAGGCGAACCTCCGTCAGGTTTAAAATCAACATCATAAGGCAGTTCAACCGGAAGCTGGTTTTCGGGAACAGGCAATTCGCCGCATTTTTCGCAATAAACTATCGGGATTGGTGTTCCCCAATATCTTTGCCGCGAAATAAGCCAATCGCGCAGACGGTAATTTATTTTCTTCTTTCCTTGATTTTTCGATTCCAGAAAGTCTGTAACTTTTTCAATTCCGGTATCCGATGGAAGACCGTTAAACTGTTCGGAATTTATCATCGTCCCTACTTCAGTAAATGCTTCAAGCAATTCGTCGTTTTCGCCGGTTCCGTCTTTTAAAATCACTTTGCGGATAGGAAGATTGAATTTTTTTGCAAACGCAAAATCTCTTTCGTCGTGAGCCGGTACAGCCATAACGCATCCGGTTCCGTAACTTGCCAAAACGTAATCGGCAATCCATATCGGCACTTTTTCGCCATTCACAGGATTAATAGCAAATGCGCCTGTGGGTACGCCCGTTTTTTCTTTAACGGTAGAAGTTCTTTCTATTTCGGAAAGAGATTTAACCGAGTTTCGGTATTCTTCAACCGCTTTTTTGAATTCGGGTTTTGTTATTCTGTCAACTAATTCATTTTCGGGGGCAATAACTGCATAAGTTACTCCAAAAAGAGTATCGGGACGGGTTGTAAAGACTGTAAAAGTCTCGTTGCTTCCTTCAATGCCGAAAACTACTTCACTGCCGGTACTTTTCCCAATCCAGTTAGTCTGCATCAGCTTTGTTTTCTCCGGCCAGTCAATTTTATTTAAACCTTCTAACAGTTCTTCGGCATAATTTGTAATTTTATAAAACCACTGGGTAAGATTTTTTTGCTCTACCATAGCTCCGCATCTTTCGCACGAACCGTCGTTTTCAACCTGCTCGTTTGCCAAAACTGTCTGACATGAAGGGCACCAGTTAACCGGAGCTTTTTTTCTGTAAGCCAGACCTTTATTATAAAGCTGTATAAACAGCCATTGATTCCATTTATAATATTCAGGAACGCAAGTCATCAACTCGGCATCCCAGTCGTACATGCAGCCCATAGTTTTAAGTTGTTCGCGAATATCTTCAATATTTTTAAATGTACTGTCCTGCGGGTGAACACCTGTTTTTATTGCATAATTTTCCGCAGGAAGTCCGAAGGCATCGTACCCCATTGGTTCAAAAACATTATAACCCTGCAGCTTTTTCAACCTTGCCCAGCTGTCGGTAGGACCGTAGTTATACCAGTGTCCGCAATGCAGTTTTGCACCTGAAGGATAAATAAACATTACAAGGCAGTACAATTTTTTGGCTAAATCCGAAAGGTCTGTCTTATAGACTTTGCTATCTTCCCAATTTTTTTGCCATTTTTCTTCAACTTCTTTAAAAGGATATTTCATAAAAAACTATAATTTAATTAATAATGATCAGTGAATAATTCGGACTTATAAAAATTCTGCAACATTTTCAAAAACAAACATCGTAAAAATAACAGAATTAATTATAATATTTCACATCAAATTAAGGGTTTAAGGCAAAATATTAATTCATTTCCTTGCAGAAGCTTCTAAAACAGCAATTGTTGCCAGATTTACAACCTCTTCCACCGTTGCTTTATATTGTATAAGATGAGCGGGCAAGCGTGTTCCCATCAAAACCGGACCGATTGAAACAGCATTTCCCAAAAATTGAAGCGCCTGCATTGTAATATTTGCCGATTGCAAATCAGGAAATATCAGCACATTTGCATCACTGCTGAAATTGATGAAAGGGAAATATTCCTGGCGGATAAATTTATTGCGTGCCGTTGCAAGCTGCATTTCACCTTCTATAATCAACTCCGGATCAGATTTCTTGGCAATTTCTACAGCTTTTCTCATTTTTGCTGTTTCTCTGTTTTCGGCGCTTCCGAAATTTGAATAAGAAAGAAGTGCTGCTTTCGGTTCGAAGCCGAGATTCTTAACCATTCGTGCTGTAAGTAAAGCTATTTCAGCAATATCGTTTTCATCGGGATTTATATTTACTGCGCAATCTGCTAAAAATACGGTTTCCTTTGGTAAAACCATAAGATGATGACTTGAAACTTTTCGTACTCCCGGAGCCGGACCAATAATTTCAAGTATAATCCGTAAAGTTTCGGTATAGTGTGTTGATACTCCTCCTATCATTATGTCCGCTTCGCCGCTATGCACCATCATGGATGCAAAATAATCCCGTTTCCGCATCCTGTATTCAGCTTCGGGCTTTATTACTCCTTTGCGCTGCCGCATTTTAAAATATTCTTCGGCAAACGATTTATAGTGAATACTGTGTTCGGGATCCTCAGTTTTTATTCCGGTAAGATCAAGATTAAGCGTGTTTGCAATTTTTTTAATCTCGGTTTCGGAACCGAGTATTATGGGATGCGCAACACCTTCATCTGCTAAAATCCTGCAGGCTTTTAAAACAACATCGCTGGTTCCTTCCGAAAAAACAATTCTTAAGGGCTGATGAGGAATACTGGCAGCAATATCTCTTATAACATTTTGCGTTAATCCGGCTGATATTTTTAATTTTTCGCGGTAAACGGTTTGTTCAAAGTTTTCTGAAGCCAAATCTTCTATTGATGCCTGATTCGCAACAGCTTCGGCAATACAGGACAAAATTCGCGGATCATCGGGTTTGGGTATAAAATAATCGGGACCGAAGCTTATATTGTTCCTGCTGTATGGTTGGATTTTTGTATCGGTTTTTTCTTCTCGTGCAAGATATGCTAAAGCTTTTATTGCGGCTGTTAACATTTCATCCGAAATGATTTTTGCTCCGCAATCGAGCGCTGCCCTTATTATATATGGAAAGCTTAAAAAATTTAGAGCCGCGTTAGGAAATTCTCCCATCGAGGTAGAAATAAGTATGTCCTTACGGACTGCCTTCGCTTCTTCGTAAGTTATTTCGGGGTCGGGCAAAGCCAAAGCAAAAACTATCGGGAACCTGTTCATTTTCAGAATATCTTCGGGGGTGATGTTAATTCCGGTTAGGTTTCCGATATAAACATCTGCTCCTTCAAAAGCATCTTTCAAGTTTTCTTTTCCGGGATTATCATTCGCATATTCAAGCCAAAAATCATTGATCACGCTGCGTTTACCGGAAATCAATCCTGCTTTATCATAAACAAAAATATTATTTTTTACTGCGCCTATTTGTGAAAGCATTCGGGCAATTCCTATTCCCGAAACATTATCGGACGATAATACGATTTTAACTTCGCTTATTTTTTTGTTGGCAAGATCAACTGCATTCAGCAATCCGGCCACTACGGCAACTGCTTCCGAGTAAAGATCAAGATTAAAAACCGGAATGCCGAGAATATTTTTTACTTTTTCGTAAATAATTATCCCATCGGGAAATTTTATATTTTGCAACGTTAAAGCTCCGAATGCCGGAGAAAGCGATTTGATAATTTCAACTGTTTTTTCGGGATCAGTTTCATTTATTTCAATATCAAAAGCATCAACATCAGCAAGTCTTTTAAACAGGACTGAAGTTCCTTCTAAAAAGGGTTTAACTGCATACGGACCGGCATTTCCTAAACCGGGAATGTAAGTTCCGTTTGAAATTACAGCAGCAAGATTTGCCCGTGATGTGTATTTAGCAGCCTCAACGCTGTTTTTAATAATTTCCATTGCCGGAAATGCTGCCCCGGGAATATATGCCATCTGCATTTCTCTTACAGAAGAACAGCTTTTAGTCGGTTTTATTTCAATTTTTCCGGCTTTAATATCGGAATGATATTTCAAGGCTTCTTCACGGCGTATCATATTTTTTCTCCATAATTTTATTTAGCGGAAATTGCGATGCTGCTTCTTTCAAAGTATTAAAAAAAAGCGGAATGGGACGCACCTGCAAAATTTTTATTTCATATTCATCAAAAGCAAATTCAATATCAAGCGGATAACCGAATGTTTGTTCAAGTTTAAATGATAGGCTGCATAAATCGCAAAGTTCGGTATATTCAATTGCTGCACGGAAACGCTGGTGATAAAGTGTTTCAACTAATTTTACGCCGAAACCTTTTTCCGAATCGAAAACCATTTGTTCCTTTTTATCGCCTGTGAGATAATTAAATTTTAAATCGCCGTTTTCAATTCCGGCATCTTTAATAATTGTTATCTGATCAGCGGCAACAACCCCCGATACAATTCCCTCGCCAAGTCCCAGCCCCACGTTTACAATTATTTCATCGGGATTTCCGGAAGCAGTATTCATTGTCTGTATTACTCCCGAAATACGCGAATTTATCATCTGTTGTACTATAACTCCGCCATTTGTGTAATCTGCTGCTTCACCTAAAATCTGGCGGTTGTGTATTGCCCTTTCTGTCCACAACCCGCACCAGGTTTTTTTTAGATATTTTACAATTTGCTCTGCACCTTTAACATAAAGATAGGTTTCAAATTCTCCTGCATGTGCAGCAAATTCCGAATCTTCTTCATCGGACGAAGACCTTATTGCAAGATACGGTTCGGAATCCTTTTCCTTCCTTGTCCGCTTAAGTAAATCTTCGTAAGCATCAATTATTAAAAGTGTTATTTCCGGTGGAAGAATTATTGAATCCCATAATCTGCTTATAAATAAAGATTTTTCTTTGAAGCTTAATCCTTTCTCTTTAATTATCAAGTCTATGGCATTTTGAACAGTTCCTGCTTTAAAATCAATTTGGGAAATACTTAAAAGTGCCGGACTTATTTCTGTATTAAGAACATCCTTAAATACTTTATTTGTAATTACAAACCAATCGGGGGTTATGTTTGGTCCGAAATATTTTTGTATTTCCGCAAGATTTGCCGCTTTAAGTCCGATAAAGTCTCTAATTTCTAACCCGCCGCATTCGGGTGTTATTATGTAATTATCGGTAAATCTGTTTTTTTGTTCTTTTTCGGCAATCGTAAATTTCTCGTTTAATCCTTTCACTTCGAGGCTTGAACAATCGAGCATCAGTTCGATGTTGTTTAATTGTTTTAAAATATACCGTGTCATTAAAAATTCCTTAGGCGGTAAAAATTTATCAATTTGGCTGGTTATTTTGGATTTAAGAGCAATCAGTCCGGAAGAAAAAAGTTCTTCTATTTCTTTAATTTTTTCTGCAGGAAAAACCGGAAGATCGTCTTTTTGCGGGATTATTTCCATTAAACCGTTTATAAACTTATATTTACGGAAAAATGAAGCGCGTGCAAACAGAATTTGCGAAAGGGTATCGAGCCCGGTTAAATGGTTTAATATTTCTTCGGCCTCACAAAATAGTTCTGCTGCTTCTGCTTTTGTTATTTCGGCAATATAATTTAAAGCTTCGTTTCCGCAAAAAGGATTACTGATAAGTTCATTTAATAAAAGAGATTTTTCTTCGGCAGGAAAACCGGATTTTAAAAGTGTATCTGAAACTAATATTTCATAAACGGCATATCGTAAAATATTGTTCTGCTCAATTTTGCTGAACTCTTTTATAAGCGAATGTTTATATTTTATTATTTTGCCTCTTAACTGAAGAATATCGGAAGAATCTTCAAGCAAATATAATTCGGAATAAGCTTCGGCAAGTTTTCGGAGATTATCGTAAATACTTGTAACAGTTTCTTTCTTAAAAATTACTGCCGCACCTTCGCTGCCATTTAGTATTATTATATCTTCATCATTTAAAATATTTTCCTTTTCGCGTATTTGTGTTCTTTTCAAAATGTTCAATCCGTAACGGATATCATTTTCCTCTTTAAACTTAAGTGTTTTGTACACGAGACTTCGGGTGCCGCTTTTGTAATAATCCCATATTCCGCTGATAATAATTGCCGGTTTATTAAATTGATTTGCTATAATTCCGGCGTGGCTTAAAATTCCGCCGCTTGTAGAAATTATTCCCGATGAATTAAAAATATACGCGCTGTCTTCGGGGGTAATTCTGTCCGTTACAAGAATGCTGTTTTTAAAATCCTCGGGATTTCTGGATTCAATACCCAGAACGGCTTTTGCCACCGTTTTCCCAGGAGATGCTTTCAATCCGGAAACAATTATATTATCGGAAAAATGCTTTGTTCGTTTACGATGATTGATTTCGAAAAAGCTTTCAGTTATTTGAATAATCTCTTTTTCAAGTTCGGCTGGCAAAGGTTCTTTAAATGGAATTACATAGTTATTTTGCCTGAGCATTATGGCAAGATGATGAACATTGAGAATAATATTATTCTTCCAATCGTCCGAAATATATTTTCGGTATCTGTAAATGCCGTTTCCTTCGGAAACAAGCGCAAGACGTATTATACCGAGATAATCGCGAAGGACAAACACGTTTAGTTTTCCGCCGAGAAGCGGAAGTTCGGCTTTTTGGATTTCGCAGTTTTCAATATATCCAGTTGTAATAAAACTTAGTGTCTTTTCAAAAAGGATAAGAAGTTTTGCAATAAGCACAAAATGTTTAACCGAATCCGTATTGCTTCCTAAAATATCGGCAAAAAATTCTGCTTCGTGAATTCTCTGAAAAAGTTCGGGATGAGCGGTTTCGAACAAATTGCCGGTAAATATTATTTCGCCGCTTTCAATTCCTTCGTTAAGTTTGGCAAAAACTTTTTTCTCGAGATCAAGCTGTCCTATTGTGCCGTTTTTATTACTATCGTTGGTTATCAGTTCTATTCCCAGCTCATCAAAACATCTGTTTATCAAAGTACTTATTTCGTAATTAAAAATCCGCGTTTTGCAATCTCTATATTCTCCTTTTCCGTCCCAAAAATCCTTTTCCGAAGATTTGGCAAGATAACCGGAATTCAGCAGAATATTTCTTCTATCCCTCGATAAAATATAATTTAATGGCAGCGTGCCCCAATCCGTAAACAATTTAGCCCACTCGGCAGTTGCTTTGCCGATTGCCTCTTTATCAAGAATAAGCGAGCCGGTAATCCAATCCAAATCCATCATATAAGGCAGAAGACAAAACAGCAATTCTATCTTTTCGCACAAAACGCCTAAATCAACAGTCCTTTCCTTGTCGAACCGGGCGTGTATGCGTGTCCCCTTTAAATTCACAGCAAAATCCATTTTACTTAAAAAATGACGGACCGAATCGAGATTTAAATTAGGATGCGAATTGATTTCGTAATTGCTGATTCCGAAATATTCAAGATCAATCATCCCACCCTGAAGCGGGGGCGAGTAATCGATGCGTATAAAGAGCGGATGATTTCTGAAAAAAACGTAATAATGAACTTCATTGCCGTATAAAAAGATATTAACAATCGGAAAGGATTTTTGTCCGTAAAGAATCTGGCGTTTGAATGAATCCCGTAAAATTTTTACCGGATAAGGAATTTCGTTCGGGTTTGCGGATTCGGGTTCAAAATCGGCATAACGGATATTTTTCAATTCGAACTGGATTTTTCCGTTTCCGAAAAGAATTAAATCAATTGTGCGGTTCGGCGACCGGGTTTTATCCACAAGTTTGAACCCGAATTTTAAACCCTTTTGATGAAGATACCTTTTAAGTCCGTGAATAGTTGTAACTTTTTCAATATCCGGAGGATCTTCAAAAGTCTGTAAAAGTCTTGTAAGCGCGGCGGAAATTCCTTTGCCGGAGCATAATTCAAGTTCGTTCAAAGTTTTCGATTTCAAATCGTCGTATTTTTGCTTTATTTGGCTGCACTCTTCAGAAAGATTTTCGAACAGCAGGATGTACCACTCAACAATTTTATCCAATCTGTTTAATATCGCACGGATTTTTTCTTCGTTAAGCGGAGCAATATCAAGTATAAGCTTAAGCGCTTCGGCGTGCTCGAGGTTGTATTCTTTAAATAACGAAATTTGCGAAGATTTATCTGTACTGCCGTAACCGAAAGAAACGTTTCCGCGAAGTTCAAAAATAAGCAACGGGTTTCCGATATCGGCATTAAGGCATTGTTGAAGAAAAAAAGCTTCGGTTTCATCGAGAAAGAAAGGAAGAGAATTTTTAATTTCTGCCGGGCATTTCTTTTCGCAGAATATTCCTTCGTTAATTCTGCTCCAGCCGGAAAAGGCAATAATGTTTTTAAGAATTTTTTCGCCGCAGATTTTTTCTGCATTCACAACAGAGTCCGCAAAATCAGTAATTTTTCCGGAGGAAATAAGACTGAAAATATCCGAATAACCCGCGCAGGTAAATTTAAGATATTTTTCCAGTTTTTCGTATTCCGAAAATCCCAGCAGTTTCCTGGCGTTTTCGGGTGGCAGTTTTCTGTTTTCTAAATCCAGTAATCGTGATGCAAAGTATTTAAGCTTTAAATCGTCATTCTGCAAAAAGAAAAACAAAAGCGGATCTATAACTGGTTTTGCTGCCGTAATTGCCGCACCCGAAAAAATTGCAGCGGCAAGTTTAATATTTTCTTCGGCAAACAGCAGATTTTTATCATCTGTAATTTCTTCGGTTATTGTTTTAATTAATTGCATATCCGGACGTATTCTTTCACTGCCCATTTTTTGCAGGTACAACTGAAGCGTAAGATTTAATACTTTTTTGCTGTTTAATTTCAAAACGCTTCGGAATAGAGCGCTGGCCATATCGGAATTATACAAGAAATTTTCTAAAAATGAGTTTAATATCACCGCTTTATCAAGATCGGCATTTTTAATATTTGCCAAATATCTGCTCAAAAACTGCCGTGTTATATCTATGCTGTTTTTGTTTTGAAGAGGCTGAAATGAACTTGCAAGATTATAAAACGCTGCGCTGCTGAAGTTTTTGGCGGAAGATATTTCAATTATTTTTTCTAAAATTAATTCAGCATTTTGTGAACTGTTTATTCTTTCCGAAACACTACCCTGTAATTCATTATTTTCCATTCCAGTGTACTGCCGAATTTGTTTACTGCAATCATAATAAATATCTTGTTAAAGCAAAACTGTAAAATAAAATAAAAAAGCCCGGCAGCTGCCGGGCAAACAATAATTTTTAATTATTTATTCTTCATTACTTCATCAAAATCAGCTTCTTCACCGAAGAAAAAACTCCTGCCTGCAATTTGTATAAATAAACGCCTGAAGCAAGTTTTGAAGCATCAAATTTTACTTCGTAATTTCCTGCAGGCTGTTGCTGGTTTACAAGGGTTGCTACTTCCTGACCGAGAAGGTTGTAGACTTTTAATGTTGCCAACACACCCCGTCCTTCGGATACCCCTCTCGAGAGGGGACTTTCAGGGATTGAATATTTAATTGTTGTTACCGGGTTGAACGGATTCGGATAGTTTTGCGAAAGTAAAAGTTCTGTTGGAAGAACTGCAGCATCAACGGTAATTTCATTTGAATAAGTGAATGAACCGTCGAGATCGATTTGTTTCAATCTATAAGAGTAAGAGTATGAAGCTTGAGTAAGATTATCAGTGAACGAATATTCTTTTGGAGCATTAGAATTCCCTGCTCCTTCAATAAAACCAATTGTTTCCCACTTTGCGCTTTGCTCTATGCCCTTTGCTTGTTTTTGTACCTCAAATCCATAATTATTAATCTCAGTTATGGTTTGCCAAAAAAGTTCAACACTTTGTCCGTTTAAACTTCCGCGGAAAAGATTTAATTCAACCGGTGTCGGGTTTTCATTTGCACTAACTCTGATATCATCCAAAGCAAATTCATCCATTGAACCGCTTCCTGTAATTTCATTCCCTTTCCAGCGTAAATATATTATAGAATTTGGCGCAATGTTTACCGGAATGCTTATTGTCCTGTCGTTGCGTACCCAGACCGGAGTTGGGTCAGCTTCCAAAGGAGAAGTAAAATCTAAAGCCGGCATAGGACTAAAGTCGCTTCCATCTGATGAATATTCGAAATTAAATGAATTTGATTTCCCCTGATCGTTTAAACACCATATTTCGTATTCGATGTTAATTGTATTTATTATGCCGCCGGTGCTATTAATCAGTCTTAAAGTAATAGAACCGGGCGTAAAGTCGGTACCTACAGGCTGGATTCCCAAAGCATGATTATCAGTATCAACAATAAAAGAATAAATTCCTCCGGGAGTAACTCCACCTGGTTTTAATCCTCTGGCAAAATCACCTGTAGTTAAAGAATAACCATAATTAAGCGTACTGTCGGAAAGACCTATAATTTCCCAGTTATCAGAATCGAGCTGTCCTGCAAGAGGTTCCGGTGCGAATCCAGAACCGTTAAAGTCATCGAATGTGATGTGAGCAAAACCTGTTGCCGGTATTTGTACTTGAGAGAAGATGCAGACAGAAAACAACAGGAGAAAGAATGTTGAAAAACACTTCATTTTACCTCCGTATTTTAAGTTATATATTAAATGTTCAGTTTGTCTGAACTTTCAAAATATACCACTCCCTATTAACAACTTTTCAGCTTAATCCTCATTACGGCTTCTTTATTTTCTATACCAAGAAATTTAATAACCGCATTGCGGATTTTCGCTCGGTTTTCTTTGCTTACGACGTTCCCAAAAAATGAACGTCTGCCCTTAATAATTGAATCCGAATTATAAGCAAAAAAACTGTATGGCAAAGTTACAAAAATAATTTTAATATCTAAAATAAAAGATTTTGATTGATCGTAAAGATTATCGTAAAGCAGTAAATCGTAAATGCCGTTTTCGCGCTTTCCCAAAAGCTGCCACAAGCCTGTTAATCCGGGTTTGCAGTTCAATTCATTTCTTAAATTATAAAGAATGCTGAAGTCGCTCTTCATAATTTCAAGATCATCTTTCATAAATGGGCGCGGTCCTACAAATGCCATTTCCCCTTTTGCAATATTTATAAGTTGCGGAAGCTCATCAAAACCAGTTCTTCTTAAAAGAGAAGTAAATCGGTTAACTCCGCCGGAAAGTTCGTCTTTGTAAAAAATATTGTTATTCTTTTTTCTGCTTTGTGTAAACTTGCTTTCAAGGGTTTTAAACTTAATTATTTTAACTTTTCCTTTGCTTAATGTGAGCCCTCGATCCTGAAGAAAAAACGGATTTTCGCGCAGAATAACGAAAAGGATAAAAGCAATTAACGCGGTAAACGGAAGCAAAACTGCAAATAAAACAGATGCCGTTATTTGCTGGAAAATATTTTTAAAAAAAGTATTCAAAGAGAATTCCTTAAAATAAAAGCGACCAAAGTATATAGTCGAGTATCAGAATCATAGCCGAAGAAAGCACAAACGAGCGTATTGTTGAAAGTCCTACACCTTCAGCGCCTCCTTCGGTTGCAAATCCGATGTGGCATCCTAAAAGCGATGTCATTCCCCCAAAAACAATTCCTTTTATCAAACCGAAGAAAAAATCCTGTAAAAAGAAAAATCTTTTAACCGAATCGAAGAAAACCTGAAAAGACACGCCAAGGAAATAATTCGAAATAAGATAAGCACCAAAAACTGCAATTATATTTGCAAAAACAATAAGTACAGGCATCATAAATACAGCGGCATAAAAACGGGGAGCGGCTAGATAGCGTATCGGGCTTATTCCCATTGTTTCGAGTGCATCAATCTGTTCGGTAACTTTCATCGAGCCGAGTTCGGCGGCAATTGATGCACCTACTCTACCAGCAATTACAATAGCAGTAAGCACAGGTCCAAGTTCAGTTATTATAGCTCGGCTTGTAGCAGTACCCAAAAACGAAAGGGGGGCAATACCATCAAGCTGGTAAGCTGCCTGCCAAGCAGCTACCGCGCCAGTAAAAACGGCAATTACAATCACTAAAGGGAGCGAGTTTACACCAATGTGTTCCATTTGGAAAAATAATAAAGCTCTATCCTTAATAAGTCTGGATGAATATTTTAAAATATCCAGAAACAATAAAGTTATCTGCCCGATTTCCTCAAGGAAATTCAAAGTTTTTATTCCGAGTTTTCCTAAAAATTCATTCATCTTTTTTTATTTAAGGAAAGAATTAAAAATTATTGCCGAAAAATATATGAATAAATTCTGCAATTTTGAAGTTATGAGTTAAACTTTTATTTAAAAACTCCGTCTTTATTGTGGAACTTAAGTAATTTTTAGTTTAAATTACTTAAAATTATAGTTAAAAAAATATGGAATTTTTATGATTACAATTAATTACCAAACTATCAAGCGGGAAGACCCAGTAAAACTTCCCGAAAATCTTTTATTCGGAAGAATGTTTACCGATCATATGTTTGATATTACTTACGAAAACGGTAAAGGCTGGATTAATCCTGAAATTAAGAAAAATGAGGAAATGAGTATCAGTCCCGCAGCTATGGTATTTCATTACGGGCAGGCTATTTTTGAAGGATTAAAAGCATATTTATGGGATGATGGAAGAATAGCATTATTCCGTGCTGATCAGAATATTGAAAGATTCAACAAAAGTGCAAAAAGATTATGTATGCCCGAAATTGATCCTGAACTGATGTTGGAAGCTATTAAAGCAGTTGTAAAAACCGACAAAGATTGGATACCTAAAAAGCCGGGATATTCTCTTTACATTCGTCCTTTTATGGTTGCTACCGATCCTTATATAGGAGTACGACCGTCGGAACTGTATAAAATGATGATTATTTTAAGTCCTGTTGGTCCTTATTATTCTCAGGGATTTAAGCCGGTTCCAATATTAGTAACTGAAAAGTTTGCCCGTGCGGTAAAAAAAGGAATTGGAGAATGCAAGGCAGCCGCAAACTATGCTGCTTCTCTTATGGGACAGGTTGAAGCATATAAGGAAGGATATACGCAGGTTTTATGGCTCGATGCAATTGAACAGAAATATATTGAAGAAGTCGGGACCATGAATATTTTCATACAATTTAAAGATGAAGTGGCAACCCCCCGTTTATCAGGCACAATTCTGCCGGGAGTAACACGTTCTTCAGTTATCCGAATTTTAAAGGATTGGGGATACAATGTTACTGAAAGAGATATAAGCATTGTGGAAATAATTGAACGGTATAAAAAAGGAGAAGTTGTAGAGATCTTCGGAACAGGAACCGCTGCCGTAATATCTTCCGTAAGCAGATTGAAATATACCGATTTCGAAATGAAGTTCAACGATGAAGAAGCTGGAGAATTAGGAACAAAACTATATAACGAAATCAGCGGAATTCAAAATGGGAAAATTGAAGACCGGTATGGATGGATAACATTTATTGATTAACTTGAAATGGGGAGCTTAATGCTTCCCTTTTTTTTAGCAAATAATATAAAAAATAATTATAACCCTCTTGACAAGTGTACGCTTGTTTACTATATTTGTAGTGAACATTGGAACACTATATGCATAATAACCTGACAGATAGACAAAAAGAAATTCTTGAATTTATCGAAAATACGATATACGAAAAAGGATATGCTCCAACTTACAGAGAAATAGGGCAGCATTTCGGAATAGCTTCAACATTCGGGGTAAAAAGGCATTTAGATGCTTTGGTAAAAAAAGGATATGTTCTTTACGAAGAAAATTCAAGCCGCACGCTTACTTTAACAAAAAATAAAGAAACATCAAATTCAGAGCAGTTAACAATTCAAATTCCAGTTGTTGGAAGAGTGGCTGCCGGATATCCAATTTTTTCAGAAGAAAATATCGAGGATTCTCTTACTATTGATAAAAATTTGATAAAGTATAACAGTAAATGTTTTGCACTTAAAGTTAAAGGCGACAGTATGATAAATGCCGGAATTCTTGAGAATGATATTGTAATAATTTTCCAGCAGCCAACAGCTAATTCCGGTGAAATTGTTGTTGCTTTGTTAAATGAAGAATCGACGCTTAAAAGATTTATTAAGGAAGGTAACAGCGCATACTTGAAACCAGAAAATATCAGCTACCCTTTAATTCCAGTTACAGGAAGAGAGGATTTTTCGATTGTAGGCAAAGTTATAGGTTTAATAAGAAAATATAATTAAGGAATAAAAAAATGAAATCTGTAATATTTCAGAAAGCTATAAAAAACAGAAATAAAATAAGAATGCTTTATAAATTAAATGAAATTGTTGTTGAACCTTACTATGTAACAATGAACAGAAATGGCAAAAAAGTTGTATACGGAAGAATATGCAATTCTAATAAAGTAGAAATGCTTGAATTCGACAAAATACTTAATATCAAAATGCTGGAAAAATTGAAATTCTATCCGTTAATTCCGATAATTTCTCAATATAACTGACTTGAAGGAGGACTTTATGGAAAGCATAAATAAACAAGAAAGAGTTGATGAACTTATTCAGCAATTTTGGAAACTTGGTTATCTAACCGTAAGCCGTAAATATGGTACTTATCTGCCGGAACCTCCTAAAATGGGACATTACGATATAGATGCTCTGGGGAAAATTAAAAATCAATATGCAATTGGTATTTCGCTTACATCGGAAGAAATTCATACTGAAAACATAGGAGAGAAATTACTATATTTAGCAACGCGGCATACAAAAAATACAAACAGAAGCGTTCAATTATTTATTACTGTTCCAAAAAAAGATTTATTTAAAGTAAAAGATCTTGTGTCAAAATTTGAAGACGAGATTAAAAGGAATATTAAGGTTGTAGCTGTTGATACCGAAGGTATAAATTAGAAGATATTATGTTTTTTTGATGTTCAGGAAACTTTTTAACGGAGATTTAGTATAACGCCTGCACTTAATATACCTTGACATTTAAGGTACGCAGCTTTATTTTCGAAAGTTAAATTAATTTTTTTCTGGACAGGTTTTTATTGGCAAAGTCTTCAAATATTTCAGTAAAAGAAAAACTCATAAGCGATATCAAAGCAAATGGGCAAATTCCTAACCATGTTGCAATTATAATGGACGGGAATGGAAGATGGGCAAAAAAAAGAAGCCTGCCGAGAGTTGCCGGTCATAAAAAAGGTGTTGAAACTGTAAGAGAAATAGTTAAAACCTGCGTTGATGTAGGGGTGAATTATCTTACAATTTACACATTTTCTACCGAAAACTGGAAACGTCCTAAAGATGAAGTTTCTACACTTATGCGACTGATTGTTAAAAGTCTGCAGAACGAAACAGACGAACTTCACTCCAACGGAGTAAAATTAACTGCAACCGGAGATATAAACTCGTTACCCTTTATTGTTCAAAAGGAATTACGGGATGCATTCATAAAAACACAAGATAACAGCAAATTGGTATTAAATCTTGCCTTAAGTTACAGCGGCCGTTGGGAATTGGTTGAAGCAATAAAGAAAATTGCCGGGAAAATCAGCAGTAAAGAATTGTTGCCTGAAGATATATCCGAAAATATTATTTCGGAAAATCTTTTAACCAATAATTTTCCCGATCCCGATCTTTTAATAAGAAGCGGAGGCGAATACCGAATCAGTAATTTCCTATTATGGCAGATTGCTTATTCGGAATTATATTTTACTGAAACACTTTGGCCGGATTTTAAAGCTGTGGATTTCTTGGAAGCTATTAACGATTATCAAAGCAGAGAGAGAAGATTTGGACTTGTCAGCGAGCAAATATCAAAAAAAAATGAAAGAAAAAGAGAGAAAAACACTGTTAAGATTTAGTCTGTTTATTTTAATACTGTTATCCATTTCAAGTTATGCACAAACTAATCGTGCAAATTATAAAATACTGGGTATTACTGTCGAAGGCAATAAATCTGCAGATGCTTCAATTATTATTGCAAACAGCGGTCTGAAAAATGGCGATGAAATTGAAATACCCGGTGACCAGACAAACGGTGCAATCAGCAAATTATGGAAGCTTAACATATTTTCGGATATAAAAATACTAGCTGATAAAATAATCGGCGATGGAATATTTCTTCTTATTAAAGTAGAAGAATATCCTCGGCTTGAAGATGTTGTTTTAGAGGACAATGATGAACTTGATGAAGACGATATAATGAAAGAAGTGAATATTGTTAAAGGACAGATACTTAAAACTTTTGAAATATACAAAATAAAAAGCCGTCTTAAAAAAGCCTACGATAAAGAAGGATATTTGAATGCAAAGATCGATCATAAATTTTACAGTTTTGTAAAAGCAGATACAACTGATGACGATGAAATCATAGTTACTTGGAGAAATAATGACGATTATTCTGATGAATATGAAAAAGAATACGAAATTGATCCTGATTCTAAAAGCGATATCGTAACAAAAATGAAAGACCGCGTTTTACTTAAATTTACTTTTAAAGAAGGTGACGAAGTTGTTGTAAGAAACATATACTTCACAGGAAATACAGCATTCGATAATTCAGATTTAAAAGGTCAATTGGAAGAAACAACCGAAGCAAGATGGTGGCGTTTTTGGTCAAGTTCGAATTTGAATTTGGATGATTTAAAAAAAGATAAAGAAGTACTTACAAACTTTTACAGAAAAAACGGTTACCGCGATTTTGAAATAGTTAAAGACTCGCTCGAATATTCCAAAGACAAAACCGATGTTAATCTTAATTTCAGTGTTTACGAAGGTCCGCAGTATAAAATCCGGAACATAGATTGGATAGGAAACACAGTATATTCTGATACTGTTTTATCGACGCAGCTTAATTTTTCGAAAGGCGATGTTTACGATTATGAAAGGTTTACACAGAATCTTCGCGGAAACGAAGCTCAGACAGACGTTTCTTCATTGTATTATGATACCGGGTATCTTACTTTTTCGTTAATACCGAAAGAAATGCGTGTCGGGCAGGATTCTATTGATGTTGAAATAAGAGTTACTGAAAATAACAGGTTTAAAATAGGGAAAGTTGATATTACCGGAAACGATAAAACTAAAGATAAAGTAATAAGAAGAGAACTTTATTCTATCCCGGGAGATTATTTTAGCAGAAGTTATATTTTTCGCAGTCTTCAACAGCTAGCAAATCTGCAGTTTTTTAATGTTGAAAAATTATATAAAGAAGGTGTGGATTACAAACCTGTAAACGACAGTACAGTTGGATTGGCATATAAAGTTGAAGAAAAGTCGAGCGATTATCTTAACGCTTCGGTAGGTTACAGCGGAGCTTTCGGTTTCAGCGGAGCAATAGGCGTAACATTGACTAATTTTTCAATTGCAGAACCGTTTTCGCTTGGCGGAGGACAAATACTTAATTTCAACTGGCAGTTCGGTGTCGGCAATTATTATCGTACTTTCAGTCTTGGTTTTACTGAACCTTGGTTTAACGATACTCCAACTATGGTTGGTTTTGATCTCTACGATACAAGACAAAATTATATTTATTCGCTGCATCAGGCAGGAATTACATTAAAAGTAGGAAGACGTTTAACCTGGCCGGATGATTATTTTTCAGTACAAGGAAAGCTCGGTTTTCAGTATAATGACGTTAAAGATGGTCAGGGCTATTATCATGAAGGAGTGTCTAGACAGTTTACTCTGGGTGCAACTATAAGCAGAATTGATATTGATAATCCTGTATTCCCTTCCAAAGGTTCTAAAGTTGCTTTATCGGCAGAACTTTCAGGCGGACCTTTTTTACCAGGAAATGTTGATTATTACAAGTTTGATTTCTCAGCAGAATGGTATAAACCATTATTTAAAACAAATCGTGTAGTTTTTTACGCAAGTACAAATTTGGGATATATGGATGAATTAAAAAGCGGAACACCAATTGAACCTTTTGAATTTTATTATATGGGCGGTAACGGTATGGTTATTTCTACAACACCGTTAAGAGGTTATGAAGATAGGACAGTTGGACCGATAAATCCATATTCGGATGATGCTCTTGGATCAAGAGTAATGACAAAATATACATCCGAGTTAAGGGTAGCGTTAGCATTAGAACCAATTCCAATTTATATATTGGCATTTGCTGAAGCCGGCAATACATTTTTTAATTTAAAAGAAACAGATCTTTTCAATTTGAAAAAGTCAGCAGGTTTTGGTGCAAGATTATTAATTAACCCTGTAGGTTTGGTAGGGTTTGATTACGGTTATGGATTTGACAGGAAAAGTGTTGACGGGAACGATCCTTCGTGGATGTTCCATTTTCAATTTGGTAAAGGATTTTAACAATAATAAAAAACGAGGTAATTGTGAAAAAGACATTAGTATTTTTTTTCTTGATAGCAGCAACGACTTTAACGTTTGCTCAAACAGTACAGCAAAAAACAGGCTGGGTAAATTTCCAGTCAATTATGCAGCAATATCCTTTAGCAATAAAGGCACAGAGCGATCTTGATGTTTATGTTTCGAAAAAGACAAGAGAACTTGACAGCATGAAAGTTGCACTTCAAAATGATTATGCAAATTATCAGAAACAAGCTGCATCAATGACACCTGAAGCCAAAAAAACAATGGAACAGGATATTACTACAAAAAGCCAGGCTTTAGAACAATATCAGCAGAAAATATTTGCTCAGCCAAATGGTGAAGTTTATTTAAAAAATGAAGAACTGTTCGCTCCAATTAAAGAAAAAATATTTGCAGCTATAGAAGCTATTGCAAAAGAAGAAGGAATGAAGTATGTTTTAGATAGAAGTACAGAAGCAATTGTAATTTATGCAGACTCTGAATTTGATATAACTTACAAGGTACTTGACAGATTGAACAGAAAGAAATAAAAATTAAAAGGCGTTTTAATGAAAAAGCTCATTTTTGTTTTATCATTTTTAATAGCACAACCGGTTCTTGCACAACTAAAAATAGGATATGTTGATTCGGACGCAATATTATCGCAATTAGCCGATGCGCAAGATGCACAGAAAAAACTCGATCAAATAGTTCAGGAATGGCAGGAAGAATTGAGTAAATTAGAAAAAGAATGGAAACTTAAATATGATGATTATGAAAAAAGAAAACTAATTATGAGCGATCAAAAAAGAGCTTTAGTTGAAAGCGAATTATATCAAATGGAAAAAGATATTGAAAAATTCAGGCAAGATAAATTCGGCGTGAATGGAGAGCTTTTCCAGCAGCAGGAAGAATTAATGAAACCGGTGCAAAATAGAATCTTCAATGCTATAAAACTTGTGGCTGATGATGAAGAATTGGATTTCGTTTTTGACAGAAGCGGGGATATTGTATTTTTGTACGCAAAACCTGATTATGATATAACTAATAAAGTTCTTGAAAAATTGAAATGATTTTGAATGAAAATAAAAGCAAAAGAAGCCGCCGACTTAGTCGGCGGTACTATAATAGGCAATCAGGATGTAAGTTTTTCGCAGATTGCCAAAATTGAAACTGCCGGTCGCGATGACCTGACACTTCTTTACCTGCCTGCTTATATAAAGTATCTGGAAACAACAAAAGCTTCAATAGTAATAATTAAACCGGATATCGAAAGAACAAATAAAAATGCAACATATATTATTTGTGATAATCCCGGGAAGGCTATACAAACAATAATTTCGAAATACTTCAATCCCGAATTCAAACTATCCGGAATAGATAATTCTGCATTTATTCATCCTGAAGCAGAGGTGGATAGTTCCGCGGCTATCGGGAAAAATGTAATTATCTCGGCAGGATGTAAAATTGGAGCTCGAACAAAAATCTTCCACAATACAGTTATAATGGATAATTGCAAAATAGGTAATGATTGTCTGATCCATTCTAATGTTTCCATTCGCGAAAATTGTAAAATGGGCAATAATGTAATTATTCATTGCAACACTGTGATTGGTTCCGATGGTTTCGGGTATAAAACAGATGAAAAAGGTATTTATAGAAAAGTACCTCAGATTGGTAATGTAATAATTGAGGATGATGTAGAACTCGGTTCGAATATGTCTGTTGATAGAGCTGCATTCGGTTCTACAATAATAAAAAAAGGGGCAAAAATTGATAATCTGGTGCAAATAGGGCACAATGTTGTTGTGGGTGAAAATACAGTTGTTTCCGGTCAGGCTGGAATTTCGGGAAGTACAAAAGTCGGAAACAACTGTATTTTAGCAGGACAAGTAGGGCTTGCCGGACATATCGAAATTACTGACGGCGTTATTATCGGTGCGCAATCAGGTACGGCAAAATCAATTGAAAAGCCTGGAATGTATTTCGGTTCTCCGGCAAAGGAGGCATCAACAGCATTCCGGATTGAAGCGCATATAAAAAATCTGCCGAAATACGCCGAACGTATTAAAAATCTAGAACAAAAAATAGCCGAACTAGAAAAAGAAAAATCAAAGGAAATATAATGTTAGAATCACAGAGAACGATAAAAAAATCAATATCGATGACCGGTTACGGACTTCATACGGGCACTTCTTGCAAGATGACATTTAAGCCAGCACCCGAAAATTACGGAATTAAATTTGTCCGCACCGACTTACCGGATAAACCGGAAATTCCGGCAAATGCAGATTTTGTTGTTGATATATCGCGCGGAACAACTTTAGGAATCGGGGATATTAAAGTCCACACAGTTGAACACGTATTAGCTGCAATTGTTGGTTTGCAAATAGATAATATAGTAATTGAGCTTGAAGGAATTGAGCCGCCGATAGGCGACGGCAGCGCAATGCCTTATGTAGAAAAATTGTTAAAAGTAGGATTTGAAGAACAAGCTGCTCCTAAAGACTATTTGATAATTGATGAAACAATAATGCACCATAACGAAGAAGAACAGGTTGATATTGTTGCTCTTCCGTTAAACGATTACAGAATTACAGTTATGGTTGATTATCAAAATCCAGCTCTCGGAAGCCAGCATACAGGGTTGTTTAATCTGGAAAAAGAGTTTGTAAACGAATTTGCTCCGGCAAGAACCTTTTGTTTTTTAAGCGAAGTTGAAAAGCTTGCAGATGCCGGACTTATTAGAGGCGGCAGCTTTGATAATGCAGTTGTAATTATAGATCGTGATCTGGATGAAAAAGGAATTAAAAATCTTCAAAAAAAGCTGAAACTGAAAGAAGATATTTCTCTTGGAACAACCGGCTTTCTGAACAACAAATCCTTGCGTTTCAGAAATGAGCCGGTACGTCATAAATTACTTGACCTTTTAGGTGACCTTGCATTAATCGGTACACCTATAAAAGCACAAATATTAGCTGCCCGTCCGGGACATAAAGCTAACGTTGAGTTTGCAAAAAAAGTAAGAAAATTGTATCATCAGAAAAAAATTGAAAAGAAATATCAATTAGTTAAAAAAGAAGGAATTGTATTTGATCAAGAGGCAATTCAGCGGATACTTCCTCACAGATATCCATTTTTAATGGTTGATAAAATAATTGATCTAGAATTTGATAAAAAAGTTATAGGAGTTAAAAATGTTTCGGGAAACGAACCGTTTTTTCAAGGTCACTTTCCCGGAAGACCTGTTATGCCTGGTGTTTTGATTCTTGAAGCAATGGGACAAACCGGCGGCATTCTGCTTTTAAACTCACTTCCCGAGCCCGAAAAAAAACTTGTTATGTTTATGGGAATTAACAATGCTAAATTCCGTAAACCGGTTGTTCCGGGTGACCAATTAATTATTGAAGTTGAACAAGTAAGTGTTAAACGAAAAATAGTAATGATGTCTGCAAAAGCCTTTGTTGACGATAAACTTGTTGCAGAAGCTGATTTTGTTGCTGCAATAGTTGATAAAGAAATATCCGAACAGGAAAATAAATGATAAATATTCATCCAACAGCAATTGTAAGTAATAATGCAAAAATTGGGAATAATGTTGAAATCGGACCGTTTACCATAATTCACGATGACGTTGAAATTGGGGATGATTGCCAAATCGATTCCTCTGTTGTAATTTATAACGGAGCAAGAATAGGAAACAGAGTTAAAATATTTCAGGGATCATCTATTGCTAACATTCCGCAGGATTTAAAATTCAATAATTGCGAATCCTATTTTTATATTGGAGACGATACAGTTATACGGGAATTTGTAACGTTGCACAGGGGTACCGAAGCAACAGGTTTTTCGAGAATAGGAAAAAATTGTTTGTTGATGGCATATGTGCATGTTGCTCACGATTGTGTTGTAGGGGATAATTGCATTATTGCAAATGCTGTGCAGCTTGCCGGACACGTAACTTTAGAAGATTGGGTAATTGTTGGCGGTGTTACACCGGTGCATCAGTTCTGTAAAGTCGGTCAGCATTCTATGATAGGCGGAGGATTTAAAATTGCTACCGATATACCTCCTTATATTCTTGGCGGCGGTTATCCCTTAAGATTTGCCGGAGTTAATATTATCGGCTTAAAAAGGCGCGGATTTGCCACTGAAGATATTGAAACTATCAAGAAAATATACAGAATAATGTACAATTCTGGTTTAAACTTTTCGCAATCGCGCGAACGAATAAAGAATGAATATTCGGAAAATAAATACGGAAAAATAATTCTGGATTTTATCGGGAAAGGCGAAAGGAGTATGTTAAGAAGATGAAATGGAAGCTTATAAGATTTGATTCATATTCAGGACAGTATAATATGGATTATGATATTAATCTTGCAAAAAATTGTGAGTCAGATTCAGCATATCTTCGTTTTTACAGATGGGAACCCTATTGCATTTCATTAGGAGCAAATCAAAAGGAAGAAGAGTTGGATTTAAGAAAAATTAAGAACGATAAATTAGATTTTGTTAAAAGACCGACCGGCGGAAGAGCAATACTTCATGCAGAAGAATTAACATATTCGGTTATATTGCCAACTTCCTCGGGTTTAGGTTCAAAAGAAGTTTACCGGAACATTTCAGAAGGCCTGGTTAAAGGACTTATATTATATAATGAAAAACTTTTGGGGGTTGAACTGGAAGATGAACAACCCGATTTTTTGAATCTTTTGGGACAATCATCCGGCAGCCTTTGCTTTGCAAGCACAGCAAAAAGCGAAGTAAAATATAAAGGAAAGAAACTGATAGGCAGCGCTCAAAGAAAACTGAACAATGCGCTTTTACAACATGGTTCGGTTCTTTGCGGAAAATTTCATAACAAACTGCCTGAATATCTAAATATTTCTTATTCTGAAAAAGAAGCATTAAAAAAAGAGCTTAAAGAAAAGACAATTGAATTGGAAACAATAATCGGCAGTAAAACAGATTACCAAAAATTGGAAGAATGTTTGATTTCAGGGTTGGAAAACCAAATGAACATAAAGTTTAAATATTAAAGAAGAGTGGTATTATGAGTGTGAATAACGAATTCAGAAGAGTAACCACGCAATCGCTGATTTTAATGAAAAACCATGGCAAAAGGATTTCTGCTTTAACTGCCTACGATTTTATTACCGCAAAGCTGATTGATCAAGCAGGTATAGATGTTATTCTTATTGGAGATTCTTTAAGTAATGTTTTTCAGGGAAACGAAACAACTTTGCCTGTAACAATGGACGAAATGATTTATCATACAAAAGCCGTTACAAAAGGTGTGGAACGTGCAATGATAATTGTTGATATGCCGTTTATGTCGTATCAGACCAATGTTGAAGATGCTTTCAGAAATGCCGGAAGAATTATGAAAGAAACTTCTGCCGGCGGTGTAAAACTTGAAGGCGGAGTTCGTGTTGCTAAAACGGTAGAACACATTACCTCTGCTGGAATTCCTGTTATGGGGCACATTGGTCTTACACCTCAAAGCATACACCAATTTGGAAGCTACAAAGCAAGGGGCAAGGAAGAAGAAGAAGCTAAGCAATTGGTCTTGGATGCAAAAGCTTTGGCTGATGCAGGGGCTTTTTCAATCGTCCTCGAAAAAATTCCTGCTGCTTTGGCGAAAGAAATTACAGACTCAGTTAATATCCCGACTATTGGAATAGGAGCCGGAATACATTGTGACGGACAGATACTTGTAACTCCCGATATGCTTGGATTAAACCAAAATTTTCATCCGCGTTTTGTTAGAAATTATAACAATCTTGCCGAGCAGATTATTGCCTCTGTGGGGAAATATGTATCCGATGTGCAGCAGAAAAATTTTCCTTCTGAACAAGAAAGTTATTAATTGGTGTATGGTATGAAAATATATATTTTAGTATATACTTTTATATCGGGACTGCTGCTATCTTCTTTTGCACAGGATGATTTTACTATCGAACACTATCTGAAAGGTGTTTCGGTGGCAGATATAACTGGGAAACCTGATGATTTATGGATTGCCACGCATAATGACGGAATATATAATTTTGATTCGGGAAAGTTAAAGTGGGAACATCATTCGTCCGCCAATAAAAGCATCGATCAGGATTTCTTTTATACAATCGATAAAAATGATAAATTTGTATGGGCAGGTTCGGCTGACGGACTTTTTACTTTTAATATCCGAAGGAAAAGCTGGCAGAAAAGAAAATTCGGGAAAGGCGGCCAGCTGGGAAATTGGATAAGGGCAGTTAAATACGATAAGTATGATGACTGCCTGTGGATAGGACGTTTTCAGTATCTTACAAAATATGATCTATCAAAAAGACGATTTACAGATTACGATTTAACCATAAAAAAGGATACTAAAAGCAATTCGGTTAAAGCCATAGAATTAGAAGGAAGAAATCTTGTTTGGTTCGGTACCGAAGGCGGATTGCATAAATACGATAAAAGGAAAAATCTTGAAAATAAATCATCCCGAAAGTTTTATGATAACAGTCTGAATTACTTTAAAGGTGAAGGCGACAAAGTATCTGTAAATTCATTGTTCAGCGGCAACGCTCATTTATGGATAGGGCTCGAAGAATTTAAAACAACCGAAAACCCGAATTATAATTTAGGGGGTTTGTATAAATTCGACAGAAATTTTACTTGGGAAAAAATTGATCAATCGGACGGTTTAACAGGAAACGGAATTAATTGTATTACAAATACAGGAAAATATCTTTGGGTATCGGTATATTCTTTTGCAAATATCGGAACACAAAAATACGGAAAGGGACTTGCAATTATAGATTTATCCGATTACAAAGTTATTAAGGTTACCGACGAAAGAATTCCCCTTAACATAAACAAAATATTTTATGACTCCGAGAATATTTGGATTGGAGCTGAAACGGGTTTATATAAAATTAATGTAACAAATAAATTTGCCAAGTTTGAATAAAGGTTTATATGCGGTTTAATAAAAAACGATTAAATGAAATAAAAGAAAAGCTTACCGGAAAAAGAATTGCCGTTATTGGCGATATGATGATTGATAATTATTTTTGGGGAATTGTAAAAAGAATATCTCCCGAAGCTCCTGTTCCTGTTGTGGAAATTGATAATGAGTTTTCGCGTTTCGGAGGAGCGGCAAACGTTGTTCTTAATATTTCAAGTTTAGGCGGCATTCCTTTTCCTATTGGTGTTATAGGAGATGATGCGGACGGTAAATTATTCTGCCAGTTGTTAAAAGATGCCGGAATAAGCAGCGAAGGAATTTTAATTGATAAAAAAAGACCCACAACAGCAAAAACAAGGGTTATAGCTTCGCATCAGCATATTGTTAGAATTGATAAAGAAAGCAAGGAATATATTGATGTTGAAACAGAAAACCGGATACTTGAGCTTTTAAAATTAAATATAGTCAGCATCGATGCAATAATTCTTCAGGATTACAACAAAGGCGTTATTTCAAAGAGAATTATCAGCGAGTGCATAAAACTTGCAAATGATAATAATAAAATAATTACAGTTGATCCCAAATATTTAAATTTTTGTGAATATAAAAATGTTACCTTATTCAAACCGAACAGAAAAGAAACAGAAGATGCCTTGGGAATAAGAATAAATAGCGAAATCGATCTGGAATCAGCCGGCAGACTTCTGTTTGAAAAACTAGAGGCAAAATATATACTTCTTACAATGGGAGAAAAAGGAGTTGCTCTTTTCGAAAAAGGAAAAGATATATTCAGGTTGCCTACACAGGCGCGCAAAGCTGCAGATGTTTCGGGTGCAGGCGATACAGTAATTTCTACAATAACAATGGCTCTTTGCGCTGGTGCCGAAATTAAAGAAGCAGCATATCTTGCTAACTATGCCGGAGGTTTGGTATGCGAAGTAACAGGTATCATCCCAATAGATAAAGATTTGTTATTTAAAACAATTGAAGATAAAAACGATGGATAAATATATTTTTGATGATTGGAACGAATTTTCGGGAATTATTGAAAAATTAAAAAGAAACGGTAAAAAAATAGTATTTACAAACGGCTGTTTTGATATTTTACATGCCGGACACGTTGACTATCTGAATAAAGCCAAGCAGTTCGGCGATGTTCTTGTTGTAGGGCTAAACAGCGATGTTTCGGTAAGAAGCATAAAAGGCGAAAAGCGCCCGATTGTAAATCAAACTGAACGCGCGTTTATTTTATCGAACCTGAAATGTGTAGATTTTGTTGTTTTTTTTAACGAAGATACGCCATATAATATTATCTCGGAAATAATTCCTGGTGTATTGGTAAAAGGTGCCGATTGGTCTGTAGATAAAATTATAGGAAGCGATGTAGTTTTAAAAAATGGCGGTGAAATAAAAACTATTGAATTTGTGAATTTTCAATCAACGTCAAATATTATCAAATCAGTATTAGACAGATATTGCAGTGGTTAAAGAAAAAAAAAATAAAACGAAGCGGACTTTATTTCATAAAGTGGTGAATGTTTTCATCAGCTTTTTTATTTTTTTGATAGTTCTTATTCTCATATTTATAGGGGTTTCTCAAACTAAATTTTTCAGAGATTATTTACGCGACCAAATTGTTTCAATTGCAAATGAATCAATTAATGGAACTTTATCAATCGGAGCTATCGAGGGTTCAATTTTCTCATCTCTTTCGATAAAAGATATTTCGCTTGAAACGGAAGGAGATACTTTAGCAAAAATTCAGTCGGTAGATATTGAAACAAGTTTTCTTGAAATATTTTTCCGGAAAATATACTTCCGGAAAATTGCATTAAATTCTCCCCAATTTAAACTTATACAAAACGATAACGGTAAGTGGAATCTCGATAATCTGATTGTCCCGAAGGAAGAGGAAGAAACCGATTCAAGCCGTTTCCCTTTTATAATTCAAGTCAATAAACTTCAAATTCAGGATATGTATTTCCTTCGAAAGGCATATCAATATAGTAATTCATCGGAAACATATACTACAATTAATCCTGAAGATCTGGAGATTAAAAATTTTAATATTGACGTAAAAGCTGCAATTGATAATAAAAATTCGGTTTACCTATTGCATCTCGATAATCTTGCATTTACTCCCAATCTAAAAAGTTTCAATCTGAAAAAATTCAGCGCCGATTTTCATATAACAAATGATTTTACAGAAATTAATAATTTTACATTTATAACTGACAGTTCGGATATCAATTTAAGTTTGCGTCTGGACAGTGTTAACTTTTTAGAGAATCCCGATATTGCACAATTGAAAGAATATCCTGTATCGCTTGAGCTGAATGTAAATAATTTCAATTTCGATGATCTTACTTCGTATGTTGAAGGCACTAGCCTTCTTAAAGGAAATTCATCCTTATATTTAAATGCTTCGGGAAAATTCGGGAATATCGAAATAAAACGGCTTGTGCTGGATTTTCTTAAAACGCATCTTGAAGTAAGCGGAAATATTAAAAACCTCGATCATCCTGAAAATTTAGTTATAGATGCATACATTTCTAATTCGCAAATATCCGCATCAAATGCTCAATACTTACTTCATAACATTGAACTTCCCTTCCGCCGCGATTTACTTGTTGAAAATATTGAAGCTTCATTCCAAGGGAAACCGACAAATTTTAAGTCTTTTTTTAAGGCGGAAGCCGAAGGAGGTTCGTTAAATTTAAACGCCGAAATGAACCTCGATGTTAATCCGATGAATTATAAAATATCAGCAGAATCTGAGAACTTGGATATTTCATCAGTAAGCGGACTAAATACAAATCTAAATTCAATAATTAATATTCAAGGAAAAGGAACATCTCCTGAAGATTTGAATTCTGACTTTATGGTATTGATTGACAGAAGCACAATTGAAGGAATTTCGGTAGATTCATTAAAGTTTGATATTGCAGCCCGGAATAAAATCATTGAAATCCTTTCATCATTTAAAATTGAAAATTCTTCCAATAATTTGCAGGCATTATTTGATTTTGCGGATGATTCGTCAACAGCATTCAATGCATCGCTTAAATCGCAGAATTTCGATCTTTCCGAAATAATCAGCGATACATCAAAATCCACATCGCTTAATTTTCTATTGAGCGCCTCCGGTAAAAATATTAACTTAGATAAAATGAATGCCGGAATAAAACTTCAAATTGACAGTTCAGATTTTATGGGTGAATTTATAGCTGATTCGGAAATGGAACTTAAACTGAGCTCAAATAAGAATAACGAAAGAAGAATAGAATTTACTTCGCCAATTATTGATATGAATGTTTTTGGCGATTTTTCAATTAACGAAGCAATAGAACTAATTCAATATGAATCTTCTGTTATTACGGAAATTATCCGGGAAAAAGTTGATGAACTGAATCCGATAAGCATGGTTTTGGATACAGCTGCTGCTGATTTGAAAAATGGGACAGACGAAGAAATACCGGACATAGTAAATAAAGAAATGGAAATTGAATACGATTTTACATTAAAGGATTTGTCTTTAATTGCATTGTTTATTGGAAGCGGTAAATTCGATGTGTCTGGAAAAGGCGAAGGTAAAATTGCAAACAGCGGGAACAACTTTTCGGTGAATAACCAGCTCGATATAGATCATATGTTAAATGTAACCGAAGAAAATGTTTTGTATCTTTCCAATTTTGAAACAAGTCTGAATTTTATAAGGGATAACACAACAAGAGATTTTGATAACCTTTTCGGGTCGGTTTCTCTTACAGGAACAAGAGCTTTCAGCAATGTTGTTCTTGATGATTTAAACGCCGATTTAATTTTTAACCAAAGCAAACTGTTTTTTAATATTTCGGGAATTGTTGATACTGTATTAAATGCTGAGACCGAAGGTATTCTTGAAATGACCAAAGGAAAACAATTAATTAAATTCAGCGGACTTTCGCTCGATTTTAAAGGAGTAAACTGGAGCAGCAAGGATACTATCGAAGCTGTTTTTACTCCGCAGGATTTTACGGTAACTAACTTTAATTTGCATCATAATTTATCTCAATTAAATGTTTCCGGTTTTCTCGACAGTTTGGGAAATCAAAATTTTGTTATAAAGGCAAACGGCTTGGAAGGAAATACCATCAACAGATATATCCCGGGATTTGAATACAGCGATATTGATTACGGTTTAAATCTTCAAGCTGAAATTGCTGGAAGTTTAGAAGAACCGCATATGAATCTCAGTATGGATGTGAATAAGATTAAGTACGAAAAAGTTAATCTGGGTTATTTATTATGTAACATTTCATACGAAAAAGAAATGCTGTACTCCCGTATTAATTTTATAGATTCTACCTACAACACCGGGAACCCGACGCTTTCTTTTTCCGGGATAGTTCCGGTAAATTTATCGTTTACACCTGTTGAGGAACGTTTCCCTGAAGATAAAAATCTTGACCTCAAAATCAGATCAAAGGATTTTAATTTAAGCACATTCGGAAACTCAATACCAAATATAAAAGATCAGAGAGGAATTGTTAGTGGGGAAGTATATATTTGCGGAACCGCATTAAATCCTGAATTCAGCGGAAATATAAATGTGAGTGAAGGCGAATTCCGGGCAAATCTCAATAATTTGATTTATTCTTACGAGGCTGATCTCGATTTTCGAAATAACGATTTGGCGATAAATAATTTAAAAGTGCAAAACCTTGAAGGCTCTCTGCGGAAGGGAACAATAAACGGAAACGGTTTAATCGAGTTTAACGAATTTCAAGTATCGGTTGTAAACCTGAATATGAAAGGAGATATTGCGCTGCTTGGAAAAACTTCCAAGTCAACAAATCCTTTTCTTTACGGAGACCTTTTTATTGCAACAAACGGTGATTTGAATTTTAAATATGAAAAAGGACAATCATCAGTAAAGGGCTCGGTAGATTTAGTTGAAACAGATCTTGTTTTTGCTACCGAAGAAGCAAACTTCAGTAATACAGGAAAAGGAATTATTTATGAATTTGCGGTTGATTCAACAAAAATTGATTACGAGCAAATAAAGTTTAATAAACTTGTATCAGTTCAAGGGAAAAATAAAAACGGAAGAAAGAACGGCGGCAGTGCCGATTCCGAAATAAATTATGATTTAGAATTAAAAATAGAGAATAATGCAAAAATAGTATTTGTTTTTTCGGCTGTTGCCAACCAAAAACTTGTTGTGGAAGCAGCCGGCAATCTTAAATATGCTACAGATAACGGGTTAACAAGAGCGCAGGGTTCATTTGTTTTGCTGGATGGTTCGTATCTCGATTTTTTTAAGAAATTTGATGCTGCCGGAAAAATCCGCTTCGAATCCTCACTTATTGATCCATTTCTGGATGTTACAGCAACTTATTTAAGCGATTGGGAAGATAAATCCCAAAGTACCCCGGTAACAACGCCTGTGGCAGTTAAAATGAAACTGGAAGGATTAAACAGCCAGATAGGTAAACTTATTGTAGAAAATCCTCATAACCTAAAAATATACATCGGCGAGAACAACATTTCATCGAATACGCCCGATAACAGATACGATATGAGCAATATTCTCACGTTTATTCTAATTGGAAGTCTGCCCGATCCGAATACAGGACAGCTTTCGGCAAGCGACAGAAATCTTTTAGGAAATTTCAGCAATACTGCTACTTCATTTTTGGGACCTATTTTAACAAATGTTTTAAATTCTGCGGGAGTTAATGCAATAAGTAATATTCAGATAGAAAAAACATATGAAGGAACAAAGTTTAATATTGCAGGAAGATATAAAAAATTGCGTTACAGTCTTGGTGGTACAGCAGAAGTGTTTAATCCGGAAAATGCAGATATAAAAGTTGAATACATTTTTAATCCTAACTTTTCTAGTAGTTTACATAGAAAAAGACCCGTAAATTCGTTAGGCTCAAACGAATCGATGGTTGAATTTGGCTTAAAATTTAAGGTGGAGTTTTAATGAAAAAGAAAATCAAAGCTTTTTTTAAAAACAATTCTTCGGTTAAAATTAAATCAAAAGAACTTGCAGAAAAACTAAAAATTAAATCGTTAAGCGATTATGAGAGTATGAAGCATTTTCTTCATCAACTGGAAAAAGAAGGATTTATTGTTAAAATAGGTAAAAGATACAGTTATTGTAAACTTGGCAGCGGGAGAATAACCGGAACTCTTAATTTAATAAAGGACGGAAGTTACGGTTTTGTAATTTGCGACGATAAAGACCAAAACGATATTTTTATTGCTCAGCGAAATTTAGGAACTGCTATTGAAGGCGATAAAGTTGAAATAAATCTGCTTGCCAAACAAAAAGGCAAAAGTTTGGAAGGCGAAATAATAAGTGTCCTTTCGCGGCAAAAAAATGAATTCATCGGCACCCTTAAAAAAACACGTTCATTTTATTTTGTGCAGCCAAATCTGGGCGAATTCCATAGGGATATTTATATTTCCGAAAAATATCTTAACGGAGCTATGCCGGGTGATAAAGTGGTTGTTAATTCCTTCGAATGGAATTCTTTACAGCAGAATCCGGAAGGAAAGATTAAAGAAATATTAGGCAAAGCGGGTTCATACCAAACAGAAATTGCTTCCATTGCGCGCGAATTCGAACTGCCATATAAATTCCCCGATGAGGTTATTGCGGAAGCAGAAAAAATTCCGCTTGAAATACCTGATGCCGAAATTAAAAAAAGGCTGGATTATCGGCAAAAACCGGTATTCACTATCGATCCTGAAGATGCAAAGGATTTTGACGATGCTGTTTCGATAGAAAAACTTGATAACGGTAATTTCAATATTGGAATTCATATTGCAGATGTTAGCCATTATATTGCAAACGATTCGGCTTTGTACCGTGAAGCTTTACTGAGAGGAAACAGCGTTTATTTTGTTGGTAAAGTTATACCTATGCTGCCCGAAAGACTTTCCAACAATATCTGCTCGCTTGTTCCTAACGAAGAAAGACTTACATTTTCGGTTGTTGCGGAAATTACGCCCAGAGGAAAAGTAGAAAAATACACTATTTCTAAATCTGTTATTAATAGTAAGCGCCGTTTCACATACGAAGAAGCGCAGGAAATAATTGATACCAAAAAAGGTGATTTCAGCAGCGAGCTTTTGCAGCTTAACAAAATCGCAAAAATTCTTCGGGATAAAAGAATGAAAGCCGGAAGTATAAATTTTAATACTCCGGAAGTAAAATTTGAACTTGATGCTAATGGAATTCCGTTAAATGTAAAAATAAAAAAATTACTCGAAGCAAATAACCTGATTGAAGAATATATGCTGCTTGCAAATCAAATTGTTGCAAAACATATTAACCTCCCGTCCGAAGGAATTTTCCCGTTTGTTTACCGGGTTCACGATCTTCCGGATACTGAAAAAATAGGCGAGTTTGCATTATTTGTAAAATCATTAGGTTATTCATTCGATCCTGCTGCAGCAAATAAATCGATGCAATTCCAGATTTTATTCGATACGGTTAAAGGAAAAGAAGAAGAAGCTATAATAAATGAAGTTGCTATCCGATCGATGGCAAAAGCTGTTTATTCAACACAAAATATAGGGCATTACGGACTCGGTTTCCGGTATTATGCTCACTTTACATCTCCAATCCGCCGTTTTGCCGATTTAGCTGTGCATAAACTTTTATTCGATTTTATTAAGAAAAAAAAGCCATTTGCCGATGAAAACAAGCTCGAAAAAATTTCGGCTCATATTTCGGCTCAGGAACGAAAGGCCGTAAATGCCGAAAGATATTCTGTTAAGTTAAAGCAGCTTGAGTATCTGCAAGATAAAACAGGATACGAATTTTTAGGAGTTATTTCCGGTGTTACAAACTTTGGATTTTTTGTTCAGCTTAATCATAGTCTGGCAGAGGGATTGATTAGGCTTTCGGATCTTGATGATGATTATTATATTTATGACGAAAAAAAATATTCGCTCATAGGAAAAAGAACGAAAAAAGTTTTCCGGCTGGGCGATAAAGTAAATGTAAAGATTGCACGTGTAGATGCCGAAAAAATGGAAATTGACTTCATTTTATTGGAAAAACTCTAATGAGGTTTATTTATGAAGCAGCTATTTTATATCTTTTTATTTTTTGGTTTGTTAACGCAAAGTGTTTTCAGCCAGTTCGGTCAGAATAAAGTTCAGTATAAAGTTTTCGACTGGTACTATATTCAGACTAAACATTTTGATATATATTTTACCGATAATTCGAATACAATTACCGAATTTACTGCTAAAGCAGCTGAGGAGGCTTTAGCGCATATAGAAAACGAACTGAATTATAAATTAAATAACAGGCTTAGTCTGGTTGTTTATAATTCGCATAATGATTTTCAGGAAACAAATACAACTGATTCATACCTAAGCCGAGGAGTTGGCGGATTTACCGAGCCTTTTAAAAACAGAATTGTATTCCCTTTTGAAGGTAATTACAAAAAATTCAGACACGTTATTCATCACGAATTAGTTCATGGCGTAATGCGCGATATGCTCTATGGCGGAACTGTACAAAACATAGTTTCTAAAGGAATTACACTTGATCTTCCTCATTGGTATCACGAAGGCATGGCAGAATATATTTCGTCGGGCTGGGAAACTAATACCGATATGTTTATCCGGGATGCTATTATTAATGATTATTTACCGGATATAGATGAGTTAACCGGATATTTCGGTTACAGAGGCGGACAAGCAGTTATGAAATTTATTGCAGAAAAATACGGCGAAGGCAAAATAGGAGAAATACTTTCGAAAGCCAAAGGATTAAGCAATTTAAACGAGGCAGTAAAGGCTTCGCTGGGAATATCTTTAAAGGAATTAAACGAAAAATGGAAAAAAGAACTAAAAATAACATTTTGGCCGGATATTGCTCAAAGGGACGATCCGGATGTTTTTGCAAAGAGGCTTACAAATAACAAAGAGGATGGCGGGTTTTATAACTCGAGTCCGGCAATTTCACCTCAGGGTGATAAAATTGCGTTTATTTCCGACCGAGATGTTTTTTTTAATATTTACATAATGGATGCATTCGACGGAAAAATTATTAAAGAAATTGTTGAAACCGGAAGAACAAACGATTTTGAAGAACTGAATGTTTTAACACCTGCAATTACTTGGGCGCCGGATAATAAAAAAATTGCTTTTTCCATTAAATCCGGCGGTTACGATGTAATTTATATTGTAGATACCGAAGATGAAGAAAAAGAAATTCTGCCAGTACAATTAGAAGGTATTTCATCAGTAAGCTGGTCACCAGACGGAAAGTATATAGCCTTTGTAGGGCATTCACAACACCAATCGGATATTTATATTTATAACCTGCACCAAAAAGAATTGCTTAATATTACAAACGATTTATATTCCGAAACTGACCCGTCTTGGTCTTGGGACGGTCAGAATATTTTTTATGCATCTGATAATGAAGAATCTTTCGGTCCGGATAGAATTATAGAAGAAAATGTAAATGAAATTAAAATCAGCGAAACAGATATTTTCAGCGTAAATATTGAAACCAGAATTATTACCCGCTATACCGATAATAAATACAGCGATGAATCTTCTCCTGTTTTATCGCCCGATGGCAAATATCTGTTTTTTATTTCAGATATCAATGGAATCAGTAACATTTATAAAAAAGAAATTGATCTTAATGAGGGTTTTTATGATTATTCATCTGACTATACTGTCCCTATAACAAATTCTCTTAACGGGTTAAATCAGCTTTCTATTTCGAAAGACGGAAAAAAACTTGTCTTCAGTTCCTTATATAATTCAGGTTATAACATATTTTTAATTAACAATCCTTTAAATTTGAATATCCAAAAAGAAGAATTAGAGCCGACTTCTTATATGCAGCAATACAAATTATATAAAGAAGAAGATGCTGCTAATCCGAATTTCCTTTCATTTAATTTCCGCGAAAATATTTATGACTATACCGATTCAGCAGGGGAAGTTTACGTAGATTCCGTACACGAAAATGGAAATAATATTTTTATTGGGAATTACGAAGAAAAAGATACTCTCTATTCGGTGCAAACCCAGGACTACCGCAATTATGTTTTTGGGAAAGATATCCAAACAAATTCAACCGATTCGCTGGAAAATATAAATCTATTTAATGAAAAACTTGACCGTAACGGAAATTTTCTGGTTCACAAATACAAAATAAATTTTTCTGCTGATTTAATATATGCAAATGCCGGCTATAGCACTTTTTACGGTCTGCTTGGAACAACAGTAATGTCATTCAGTGATGTTCTGGGAAATCATAGGCTGATTGGAATTACAAGTATGCAGATTGATCTTAAAAACAGCGATTACGGGATTGCCTACCAATATCTTCCTAAAAAAATAGATTTGGGATTTGAAGCTTTCCACACTGCAAGATTTGTATATCTCTCAGGAATCAGGGATTCCGAATTGCATCGTTTCCGCAATGTAGGATTTGTTGCCTCGGCAAGTTATCCTACAAGCAGATTTTACAGATGGGATGCAAGCATTGGCATGTTAAACCTTACATCCGACAATTTAGACAACCCTCTTTCAAAAACAGAAAAAGTAACTTATTTTATCCCGTCAATAAGTTTTGTACACGATAATACGCTGTATGGTTATATTTCTCCTATTGAAGGAACGCGTTACAACCTTACTTTGTTCGGAAATCCGGGACTTAACGGAAAGAGAAGAAGTTTTTATTCTATGAATTGGGATTACAGAAAATATTTCAGATTTTTATACGACAATTCATTTGTATTCCGCATTTCGGGGGGCTATTCCGGAGGTGCAAATCCACAAAGGTATTTTCTCGGGGGAACGGATAATTGGATAAACAGGAAATTTGCTACAGGCGAAATTCCGCTTAGCAATGCATCCGATTTTGCGTTTTTAAGTCCTGCCCTGCCGATGCGCGGTTACGATTATGCCGAAAGAATAGGAACTAAATATTCATTAATGAATCTTGAATTAAGAATGCCTTTGCTAAGATATTTATTTAACAATCCGTTTCCGCTTTTAGGACAAAGCATTCTCAATACAATCTTTATAGATGCAGGTTCCGCCTGGGATAATAATAAAAAGCTGCAGTTTTTTGAAAAAAATGAAAATGGTAAATTAATAACTAAAGATTTGCTTCTGGGAACTGGAGTAGGCGCACGATTATACCTCCTTTATTTTCTTGTCCGTTTTGATGTTGCCTGGTCATTTGATATGAATAAGTTTTCCAGACCGAAATACTATTTTTCTTTAGGAACAGATTTTTAAAGAAAAAGCCCGTAGAGGGCTTTTAATGTTTTTCTTCTTTCTTTTTCGCTGGTTTCTTATAATCGGTTTGATAAAATCCAGTACCTTTAAAAATTGGTCCGGCACCCGCACCGATAAGCCTTTTCAAAGTTCCTTTGCATTTAGGACATTCTGTTAAAGGATTATCAGAAATCTTTTGGAATTCCTCAAATTGATAATTACAAACCGTACACTTGTAGTCGTAAGTCGGCATCATTTCTCCACATCTTTTTCATTCAACTTGTAAAAATATGAGTTTTATTTAAAATAATAAATACTATTGCCTTAATATTTTATAAATTACGTATTAAAAAAAACAATCTTATGCGAATATTTAAAATTGCCTCATTAATAATTGCAGGCACATTATTTCTATCTGGATGCCTTAATTATGACCAGAATACCATAGTAAAAGCAGATGGTTCCGGTGAAATGTATCTTCATTGCTGGATTAAAGTTACAGAACAGTACGATTCAGCAAGTTTAACTAAATTTGCGTTATTTAATAAAGATTCTCTCGGCAATATTTTCACATCACGGTTTACCGAAGTTGAAAAAATATATGTTTACAAAATGAATCAAGACAGTGTATTTCATTCGAAAGTACATCTTTCATTTACACATTTCGATTCTTTGGGACTTGTAAGGGGCTTTAAAAATTTCAATTTTTCTTTTTCAAGAGGACCGGGAAATACTATTATTTTTTCACATGTTATTAATCCTTTTCCAAGTGTTTTTGGAATAGGCAGAGGTGATGAGGAAATATCTTATACCTATTCTCTTCCTGGTGAAATTGTAAAACATAACGCAACCGGGCAGAAAAAGAATAATCTTTATTGGAAATTTAAAAGCAGCGATGTTGAAAGATTTCAGACGCTTACAGCAACATACCGGCCATTTAAACTTGAAGAAACCCCTAAGTGGATTTATTATATAGCTTTGTCAGTTCTGCTCATTGTTACAATTTTTCTGTTGAGAAGCAAACGCCGATAAATCAGTTAGAATACTTATTAAAAATGTAATAATTGACAAGGCAGATAGAATTCTGTATATTTTGTATCTGTCTTTAAATGACTTTTAAATTTTATGATTGATAAAAAACCAATAATTTTTTCCGGCAGATCTAATCCTGTTATTGCCCGAAAGATCAATGAGTATCTTAATTTAATTCCCGGAGAAATAGAATTCCAGAATTTCAGTGATGGAGAAATATGGGTTAAGTATAAAGAAAATATCCGTGGAAGGGATGTTTTTCTAATACAATCTACTCCTCCTCCGTCAGATAATCTTATGGAATTGCTGATAATGATTGATGCAGCAAGAAGATCATCAGCAAAAAGAATTACTGCTGTAATTCCATATTTCGGCTATGCACGGCAAGACAGAAAAGATCAGCCGAGGGTTTCAATAACAGCAAAATTGGTAACTAATATTATTACAACAGCCGGTGCCGACAGAGTAATTGCTATGGATCTTCACGCTGCTCAGCTTCAAGGCTTTTTTGATATACCTATGGACCATTTGTATGCTTCCCCTATTTTTACAGGTCTTTTTAATGAAATAGAAAAAGACCTTGTTGTTTGTTCTCCTGATGTGGGCAGCATTAAATTAGCCAGATCGTACGCTAAACGTCTTCATGCGGGTATTGCCGTAATTGATAAAAGAAGACCAAGAGCCAATGTTGTAGAAGTTATGAATGTGATTGGTGATATTGAAGGAAAGGATATACTGCTTGTAGATGATCTAATTGATACGGGGGGTACTTTTGTAAATGCTGTAAAAGCACTTAAAGAAAAAGGGGCTAATAAAATTTACGGAGCAGTTACACACGCTTTATTTTCGGGAAACGCTGTTGAAATAATTGAAAAATCGGAAGTTACAAAATTATATGTTTCAGACAGTATCCCTTTGAGACCAGACTATGAATATAAGAAAATTGTACAAAAAACCGCATCAGCAATTCTTGCAGAAGCAATAATAAGAACATACAGAAACGAATCTATAAGTTCGTTGTTTGAAATAGATAAAGGATGATTTAAGAATTTATTTTGGAGAAAAGATAAAATGGCAGATTATGTATTGAATGCTAAAAAAAGAGCCCTTTCAACAAAAGGAGCTTTAACAACTTTACGTAAAGAAGGTAAAGTACCAGGAGTTTATTATATCAAAGGTTCAGATACAATTTCCTTAGAAGTGAACGAAACTGCAATTAATGCTTTTGTTTTTACTTCCGAAACTCATATCATAAAACTGAAAATTGAAGGCGAAAATGATGCTGATTGTATTGTAAAAGATGTTCAATTTGATCCGGTAACAGATAAAGTTGTACACTTCGATTTACAGGGAATTAAAACTGACGAGTTAATGCAAGTTGAAATTCCTATTGTTATTAAAGGCAGTTCAGCAGGTGTTAAGGCTGGTGGTAAATTACAGTCCGATGTACACAAACTTGAAATATCGGTTCTTCCTATCAATATACCTGAACATATCGAAATAGATATAACAAATTTAAATATTGGTGATGCAATACACGTTAAAGATTTGAAATATGAAAAGTTCAAGATTCTGAATCGTCCCGATTTGACCGTTGTAACTGTTGTTGCCCCTCGTGCTGAAGCTGAAGCTTCAGAAGAAGCTGCAAGTGCCGAACCTGAAGTAATCAAGAAAGGCAAGAAAGAAGAATAAAAAGGAGATTGATTTTTTTTGCGAGCAGTTTTTGGAATTGGAAATCCTGGCAGCAGGTATGAAAATACAAGGCACAATGCCGGATTTATAATTCTTGATAGCTTTGCAGGAAAAATAAATCTTGAATTCAGTTTTAAAACAAAAAATTACTATTATTGCAGAGGAGAACTAAACTCCTCTGTTTTTATTTTAGCAAAACCTGTTACTTATGTAAATTTAAGCGGTATTGCGGCTTTTGAAATTATTAATGAGTATAACATATTACCTGAAGATTTACTGGTTGTATACGATGACATTAATCTTGAGACCGGCAGAATCAGATTACGAAAATCGGGCGGCGATGGCGGACATAATGGAATGAATTCGATAATTCAACATTTACAGACAGATAACTTTCCACGTCTGCGTTTTGGAATAGGGAATAATTTTAAAGATGGTGAAATGTCCGATTATGTGCTTGGAACATTTGATAAAAGCGAAAAGGAAAAAGTAAAAGACAGCTTAAAATATTCCGATTTAATTATTGAGGAATTCGTAAACAGCGGTTATCTTTCTGCATTAAATATTTTTAGTAAAATAATGAGTAAAAATACGCCTGACAACGAGAATTTAAAATATTCTTAACAATTAATGATTTCTTTTAATAAGATTTAATATTTATATTTAAAAGTTATAAAATTTTAAATAAATTGTATTTTTTAAACCCTGCTTCCTTTTAATGATAAAAGGGGGCCATTAGACCAAAGGGAGGTATAATGAAAACTAGCCACTATGAGAGCGTGGTAATTATTAATGCTGCACTCGAAGAATCACAAATCGAAGAAACCATTTCAAAAGCAGAAGAAACCATCAAACTTAATGGAGGGGAACTTTCTGAAACTGAAAAATGGGGACGCAAACGTTTAGCTTATCCTATACAAAAAGCCAAAAGCGGATATTATGCAATTTTCCGGTTCTCGGCACCAACCGATTTAATTTCAAAGCTCGAAAGGTTTTACAGACTGGATGAAAATATCATTCGTTACCTTACGGTTGCACTTGATAAAGTAGCTCTTCAGTATATTGCAGATGCAAAATTACGTAAAGATTCTGATGTTGAGCAAATTGTGGGAACTGATAGCGCAAAAGAAACTGAAACTCAAGTAGCTGCTGAATAATATTATTTTAGATCAGATGGAGGAATTCTATGGCCGATTTGAAGATGCCTGAATTAAATCATGTTGTTGTAGCCGGTAATTTAACTAAAGATCCGATTTTTAGAGAAACTTCTAATAAGACTCCAGTTGTAAATTTTTCTATTGCAGCAAACCGAAGATATAAAGATAGTGCAAATCAATGGCAGGAAGATGTATGCTATGTTGGCGTTGTTGCTTGGAACAAGCTTGCAGAAAGTTGCAGAGAAAGATTAAAAAAAGGAAGTGCAGTTCTTATTGACGGAGAACTTCAAAGCAGAAGTTGGAAAACAGAAGATGGTCATAACCGAACAATCGTTGAAATTAAAGCAAAAAGAATTCAGTTCTTAAATAAGTTTAATAAAAATAATTCCGATTTGGACGATGCAAGCGTATTTGAAGAAAATGACGAAGCAGAATTTGAAGACAATGCCTTCGATAAGTTTCTTACAGATGAAGAATCGGATTTGATAAAATAGGAGATTAAAAATGAAAAATAAAAAAGCCAGAAGAGTAATTGATGGCTATATCGATTACAAAGATGTTAAGATGCTGCAAAAATTCATTACCGATCAAGGTAAAATTATTCCAAGAAGAATTACAGGTTTAAGCGCAAAACAGCACCGCGAACTTGTTATTGCTATTAAAAGAGCCAGACAGATTGCGATTATGCCATTTGTATCTGAAGCAATTAAATAAGGAGTGATAAGAATATGAAAGTTATTTTGAGAAAGAATTTTGAACAATTAGGAAAAATTGGAGATATTGTTGATGTTAAAGACGGATTTGCAAATAATTTCCTGATTCCGCGGGCTATTGCTTTTATTGCCACCGAAGGAAATACACGCGCCCTTGAAGAAGAAAAAAAGCAAATGGCAAAAAAATTAACTAAGGAATTGAATGAAGCTAAAAATTTAGCTGCAGAACTTGAAAAAGTATCTGTTACTATTAATGTTAAGGTTGGCGAAGAAGATAAACTTTTCGGTACGGTTACTTCCCAAATGGTTTCAGATGCATTAAAAGAAAAGGGTTATGATCTTGATAAACGCAAGATTGACATAACAGATCCTATTAAAGCTCTTGGTATTTATAATGTGAATATCAAATTACACCCCGATGTTTCGGCAGTTGTAAAAACTTGGGTTGTAAGAGAATAAATTTAAGCCGGATTAAACCGGCTTTTTATTTCTATTTGAAAATTTTCGGATTTTCTGAATAACTAAATAAAGTATTCCATTAACTAAATTAGAAGCAAGTCCATGAAAGAAGTAAGATTTAGATTATTTATAATTGCGCTTATAGTTCTTGGCGGATTATGGGCTTTATACCCTACATATCAGGATTATCAGAATACAAAAGAACTTAAGGAAATAGTTGCTGCTGCAGAAGACAGTATTAAAAAAGCAAATCCTAAAATAACTGAAAGAGAACTTCAGGATAACATAAACAGGATTGAAGATAACTTTCTTGTTGGCAACGAAAGTGTAAGAGAAGCCAGAGATAAAAGGATTAAACTCGGTCTCGATCTTCAAGGCGGAATGTATCTTGTATTGGAAGTAAATACTACAAAACTTCTGGAAAAATTAGCAAAACAGCCAGATGAAGTTTATAACAAACTTTTAGCTGAAGCTGATGCAGAAGCAAGACAAGGTTCAGAAAATGTATTTTCAATTCTTGCCCGCAAATTGCAGGAAAACAATATAAGACTAAGCCGGTATTTTGGAAATATAACACAAGAAGATTCTGAAATTATATCTGAAATAGAAGAACAAGAATCGGATGCAGTTAGCCGTGCTATGGAAATTATCCGAAACAGAGTTGACCAGTACGGAGTTTCGGAACCGATTATCCAAAAACAAGGTTCACGCCGTGTTGTTGTTCAGCTTCCGGGTGTTTCTAAAGAAGAAGAAGCCAAAAGACTTTTACAAGGAAGAGCTCTTCTGGAATTCAAACTTGTAAAAGATCCTGAATTTGCTTTCCCGGTTGTAGATATGATCAACCAGACATTATTAAGTAAAGATTCCACAAAGAATATAGCAGATTCACTACTAGCAAATTTACCGGAAGATCAACAAATAAAAGCAATTCAGGAAAAGTATCCTTTCTTCTTTTATACAGGAATTGATAGAAGAAACGGAATTGCGGACGGACTTGTTCTGGAGCGTAATAAAGAAATTGTAGAAAATTTGCTTAAAAAACCGGAAGTTCAAAAAGTAATACCCGAAAACGTAGAGTTTGTTTTCAGCGCAAAAGCTGATAGAAAAGGAGCAGAAGGTCAGTCTGCATATACTTTATATCTTGTAAATAAAGCTCCCGAGCTTACCGGCGGAGTGGTTGTAGATGCACAGGCAACCCGCGATCCCGGAACTGGCGAACCGGTTGTTTCGATGCAGATGAATGCTGAAGGTGCTCTTGAGTGGGCTAGAATTACAGGAGCAAATGTTCAAAAAAGATGTGCTGTAATTCTTGACGGAAAAGTTTATACTGCACCTGTGATAAACGAGAAAATACCCTCCGGAAGTTCTCAGATATCAGGAAGTGATTCTTTTGAAGAAGCCAAACTTTTGCAGATTGTATTGAAAGCAGGTGCACTTCCTGCTCCAGTTGATATTATAGAAGAAAGAACTGTCGGACCATCATTGGGCGAGGACTCTATCAGATCGGGACTTAATGCTTCGTGGATAGGTTTTTTGCTTATCGCAATTTTTATGATATTTTATTACAAATTATCCGGTGCTGTTGCCGATATATCGCTTATCTTTAACGTGATTTTTTGATGGCGATTTTATCATTATTTAATGCAACACTTACTTTGCCGGGTATTGCTGGTATTATTCTAACAATTGGTATGGCTGTGGATGCCAATGTTCTTATTTACGAGAGAATTTACGAAGAATATTCAACTGGTAAGACTCTTAAAGCGGCAGTTGACAGCGGATTTAAGAATTCTTATTCGGCTATTTTAGATAGTCAGTTGACTACTTTAGTGATGGGAATTATTCTTTACAATTTCGGAAGCGGTCCTATTCAGGGTTTTGCTCTTACACTTATTATTGGTATTGTTACATCTTTATTTGGTGCCTTTTTATTCACAAAAGTGTTATTCGAAATTATAGTGACAAAAGGATGGAATATTTCAATTGGAAACAGAAAGGGCTGGATTGATTCTATAAATTTCGATTGGATTGCTAACAGGAAATATTTCTATATTGTTTCCGGTTGTTTAGTATTAATTTCGATTATCAGTTTTACAATCCGCGGATTAGAACTTGGTGTTGACTTCTTAGGCGGATCTGAAATAGGTATTAAATTCGAAAAACCTGTAGACATTTCGAATATCAGAACACATGTTGGAGAATTCGGATTAAAAAATGCCGAGGTTAAATCTTTTGGAGGAGACGATGGAGTTTTAATTAAAACAGAACTTCAGGAAATTCCTAAGGATATTTATCCAAAAGTGCTTCTATCTATTGAAGAAGCAATTAAAAAAGCAGATCCTCAATCTAACCCTATTATTGTAGATTCAACAGGCAACTCGGTTACTTTTGAATTTGCATCTTTTGAAGAAGCTCAGAATATGGCAAATAAACTTTTCCAAGATGGTTTTCAATCTGCTCTTGTTTCGTTGGAAAACGATAATAAGCTTGTTCAGATAAGAGTTGGAATTGCCGACTGGATAAAGGAAAATCTGCGTAAAATGTATAA
>JAAYAN010000274.1 GCA_012719345.1 Ignavibacteria bacterium
AATACCTTTCTGGAAGGAATTCAGAAAACTTTAGGAATTGTCGAAAAAAAGACGACGACCCCCATTTTAAATAACGTTCTTTTAAAGACAGAACATAATAAATTGAAAATCATTGCCACAGACCGAGAAATCAGCCTCATTTCTGATTATGACGCGGATATTGCGGAAAAAGGTGAAATTACACTTTCTGCAAAAAAACTTTATGAAATGGTGAGAGAAATTCAGGGAGAGATTGTTCATTTTACAAAAAGCGCCAATAATATCGTGAAGGTGACATGCCAGAGGGCTGTTTATAAGATTCCCGGTTTGCCTGCTGACGATTTTCCAAGCGTTGCGGACAGTCAAAATGTACAGTTTGTTCATATACCTGGATCATCCATAATCGAATTAATTAATAAGACATCTTTCGCGATGGCATTTGATGAGAGCAGGAAGAACCTCAATGGGGTGTTTCTGGAAATAGTTTCAGACGGAACAAATCATATCTGGAGAATGGTTGCAACGGACGGTCACAGACTTGCGGTTGCCAGGATAAATACGGCGGAGCCTTTCCCGGAAATGACGAAGGGAATCATCATTCCCCGTAAAGGGTTGATGGAAGTTAAAAAAATTATTGATGTTCATGAAAATGTCAGTGTCGGGATTCATAAAAATATGTTCGTGGTGAAAACTGAAAATACCATTTTAAAGGTGAACCTGGTGGATGCCGAGTATCCTGATTATAAACGGGTGATTCCGACAGAAAAAGGTGTGGCGGTAAATATTGATAAGGAAAATTTTCTTCATGCATTAAGAAGAATGAACGTTGTATCTTCGGAGCGTTACAGTGGAGTGATTCTTTCTTTGTCCGAAGGAAAAATGACTCTCAATTCCACAAATCTGGATGTGGGAGAGGCAATGGAGGAAATTGACATTAATTATACCGGTGAGGAGTTTGATGTGGGATTTAATGTCAATTACGTTATTGATGCCGTTTCGGCGATTTCTTTGGACAATATTGTGTTGGAAATTGGAGTGGGATTGAAACCGACATTAATTAAACCTGCGGAAGGTGACGATTATTTATGTATTGTCATGCCGCTGAAGATATAAATAATCCAGAAGGAATTTATTGAGCGCAATCAACAAGGAGTTAAAAATTTTTTTATGACAGAGCAGTATAATGCGGATAGTATTAAAGTTTTAGAGGGTCTGGAAGCGGTTCGCAAAAGACCGGCGATGTATATTGGTTCTACCAGTAAAGAAGGTTTACACCACCTGGTGTATGAGGTTGTCGATAATAGTATCGACGAGGCTGCGGCAGGATTCTGCGACACGATTACGGTAAAAATCCGCGTTGACAACAGTATTGTTGTGGATGACAACGGTAGGGGTATCCCGGTTGATATCCATAAGATAGAAGGTGTGTCGGCAGCGGAAGTGGCAATGACCAAACTGCATGCGGGGGGGAAATTTTCAAATGACTCCTATAAGATATCCGGTGGTCTGCACGGTGTAGGGGTGTCTGTGGTAAACGCCCTTTCCAAACATTGTGAACTGGAAGTACGGCGAGACGGCAATGTTTACCGGCAAACCTATAAAATCGGTATTCCGGACGGGCCGCTGCAAATGGTTGGAAAAACAAGAGG
>JAAYAN010000282.1 GCA_012719345.1 Ignavibacteria bacterium
CGCCGCCGAAATCACCAAAATTAATTGTTGAGAAATTTTTCAAAAAATAAAAACACTAATTCTACAAAAGTCAAGTATGACATTTCTACTTAAATTTCAAGGCGGACATTTCTACTTGTATTTGACAGAAATAGCGTTTCGGAATTTGCTGATCTTAAAATTAAAAAAAACTTATGAATATATTTTTCGTCCGTCACGGACAAACAAAATGCAATGAATTGGGCTTGGGCCAGAATGATTATGAGCCGCTTTCGGCCATCGGCTTGAAGCAGGCGGAAATGATTGCCCGGCGAGCCAAAGCTTTGCCGATTGATATAATCCACGCCAGCCCGATGAAGCGGGCATCCCAAACCGCGGAAACAATAAAGGCGGCGGTCAACAAGGAGATAATTTATTCGGAATTGTTGATAGAGCATCGGTTGCCTTCGGTAATGATCGGCGAGGCGCTTGAATCTTCCCTGGCCGCTCAAATCAGGAAAGAATGCAATCTTTACCAGGATGACATAAGCTGGCATTATTCCGATGAAGAGAATTTTCTTGAGTATAAGGCACGGGCCAGGCAGGCTTTGGAATACTTGTCGGCTTTGCCGCAAAAGAATATCTTGGTGGTTTCCCACGGCAATTTCATCAAAATGCTGGTGCTGACAATGGCTTTGGGCGATCTTATCAAGCCGGCGGCGCTTTATGCGTTTGCCAACAAGTTTCGGCTGCGCAATACCGGCCTTACTTATTGCAAGAAAACCGCCACAGGTTGGAGTATTGAAGCCTTTAACGATCATCAGCATCTGGGATAACGAGATTATGTCAGTCGGTTAAGCTAAATATAAAGCCGGCCCGGGATAAGGGGCCGGTTTTTGTTTTACCGGGTATATTGGTATTTGGCGGAGAAAGCCGGGCAAGCGGCCCAAACTCTTGTCGGTCGGGGAACGTTGCCACTTCCCTTTAACAATGGCTTAAAGTGGCACAAGCGGCCTCAAGTGTTGGTAGGCTCGGGTTATCCAGCCCCAAAAAATTGTTTAAGCTGTTTCAATTGAAAAAGTGGCCTAAAAGAGGTAAATTAGATAATACTGCCAAGGTAGTCTTTGGGGGGATTTTTTTGACGGATATGGCAAAAAAAATAAATTACGATGACTGGTCAAAAGAGGAGCTCATAAAAGAGCTTCGCCGCATTAAGGAAACGAAATACGGTTTGGTTTGGCATAGGGATTTACCCGAGGAAAAAATTGATATTTTGATCAATCCGGACGCTCGCACTCCAAACGAGATGTTTCCCAACGAAATGGCCGGGAAGCCTTTTCCGGTTTTGAAAGAATCAAAAGGCAAGGCGATTGAGACTGATAAATCCAAACCGGTTAATTTATTGATTGAAGGAGATAATTATCATTCGCTTGCAGTTTTGAATTTTACCCATCGCGAAGCAATTGATCTTATTTATATCGATCCGCCTTATAATACTGGCCATAAAGATTTTTCCTACAATGATAAAATAGTTGACATAGAAGATCCATTTCGGCATAGCAAATGGTTATCTTTTATGGAGAAACGATTAAAACTTGCTAAGACTCTTTTGAAATTAAGCGGCGTGATTTTTGTAAGCATTGACGATAATGAACAGGCGCCATTGAAAATGCTCTGCGATGAGATTTTTGGGCCAGAAAATTTTTTATCAACAATCATTTGGCAACACAGCGTTCAACCAAAGGGATACACGGATAAATTTTCGGTTCATCATAACTATATTCTTTGTTACCAAAAGTCGTCCCTGTTTCAACTGAATGCGTTAGAAAGAACAGCTGAACATAATAAAAACTACTCAAATCCCGATAATGATCCAAGGGGAATGTGGAGATCTGGTGATGTAAGGAATGCTCTCTATCGCCCAAATTTGATTTTTGAGATAAAGACGCCTTCAGGTAAGGTTATAAAACCTCCGAAAAAAGGATGGCGTTGGAGTAAAGAAACTATCGCGGAAAAAATAAAAACCGGGGAGATAATTTTTAGTAAAGATGAATCCAAAATTGTCCATAAAATTTACTTAGAAAATCTTGAGGGTCGCGCTGCGGAAACAATATGGTTTGGAAAAGAAGTAGGAACAACAAGAGAGGCTGCTCAGGAGCTCAAAGATTTTTTTAATGGAGAAGCTACTTTTGATACACCTAAGCCAGTGCGTTTAGTCCAACAGATAATTAAACTTAATAAAAATCATAATGCGATAGTGTTGGATTTTTTCGCTGGGTCTGGAACTACCGGACAAGCGGTCCTTGAAGCTAATAAAGATGATGGCGGTAATAGGCAGTTTATCCTTTGTACGAACAATGAGGAGCTGGACGGCAACGGGGATAAAATAAAACACAAGATCTGTAGTGACGTTTGCTATCCGCGGTTGAAGAAAGTTATCAAGGGTTATAAGAACATAAAAGGTGAGGATATCGCTGGTTTGGGTGGAAATCTCAAATACTATACTTGCGATTTCGTCGAAGCCGAGCCAACCGATCGAAACAAGCGTAAATTGGTGAGCGAATCAACCGAGATGCTTTGTATTAAAGAAAATGCCTTTGAACTGATCCAAGATGAAAACGATTTTAAGATTTTTAAGAATAGCGACAAATATCTTGGCATTGTTTTTTACGAAGAAGCGATCGACGACTTTAAGAAATCCATAAAAAAAATCAAAGGTCATTTCAATACCTATGTGTTTTCACTTGGCGATGATCCTCACGAGAAGCAGTTTGCGGATGTTAAGGGCAGGGTGACTCTTTGCGCGATTCCCGAAGTGATATTGAAGGTTTATCGGGAGATTTTCAAATAAAGATATGGACATTCAAGAATTTGTAAAAAATGTTTTAGTTGATATCGATAAGGCTGTTGATGGGGCGCGTAAAGAAACCCACAGGGATATTTCATTTTCAGATACGAAAGATCAAAGGACGGTTGAATTCGATATAGCAGTTGCTGTTGAAGAGAGAGATTCTGCGAGCGGTAAGGCTGGTATCAGAGTTTTGCAATTGATTGAAGGCGGCGGAGATATAAGCAAGGAGAATAAAAATTCTACAGTGAGCCGCATTAAATTTGGTGTGCATATTGATGCAATGACCAAAGAAGAAGAGGCCGTCCATAATGCGCGGATACAATCTCAGTTTAGTAAGAAAAATGGTAACGAATATATGTAGTAATTTTATGTGGATCGAATTCAAGAATTATCAGGAAAAGGCCGTTGTAAGGTTGAAGCAAGAGGTCAACGATCTTTTGGAGTCCGCGGACAATAAAATCTGCATATTCAAGGCGCCGACCGGCTCGGGCAAGACTTTGATGATGGCCGAATTCTTGAAGCGGCTGATTGATTCCCGGATTGATGGCCGGAAGTTTTCATTTATTTGGCTGGCGGTGAACAAACTCCACGACCAAAGTCGCAACAGCTTAAAGAAATACTACAATCAATTTGGTGTTGGCCTGAAGTGTTCTTATTTTGATGATCTTGATGATCGCAAGATTGCCGAGAATGAGATTTTGTTTTTGAATTGGGCCAGCATCAACAAAAAGGGCAATATTTATGTCCGGGAGAATGAACGCGATAACAATCTCTCAAACATTGTGGCGCGAACCAAGGAAGACGGTCGGATAATTATCTTGATCATCGATGAGAGCCATCGCAACGCAGAGACTGAGAAATCGAAGGAGTTAATTGACGAGATTGGCCCCAAGGTGACGATTGAAGTGTCGGCGACGCCGCAGCTTAAGGGGGTGTTCCGCGGCGTTGAAGTTGAGCTAAAGGATGTCAAAGAGGAGGGAATGATTAAGAAAGAAATCGTCATCAATCCCGGATTTGAAAATTTCAAGATTGATAAAAAACTTGCTGATAAAACCGCCGATGAGATTGTTATCGAGGCTGGATTGAAAAAGAGGCTTGAGTTGGCGAAGTTGTATGAGACCGAGGGATCCGGGGTGAATCCGTTGATGTTGATTCAAATTCCGGATGCCCATGACGGTTTTGATAAGAAGGATTCGTTGATCGCATTGCTGGGTAAGCGTGGGATCACAACAGAAAATGGCCGCTTAGCAATCTATCTTTCCGACAAAGATAACAAAATCAATCTTGATAATATCGAAAAAAACGAGAGTGAAGCCCAGGTGATGATTTTTAAGCAAGCGATCGCGGTGGGTTGGGATTGCCCGCGGGCCGCGATTCTGGTTTTATTCCGGGAATGGAAAAGCGTGGTGTTTTCCATTCAAACAATCGGCCGTATTATGCGGATGCCCGAACAGCATCATTACCAAGAACCCAGGCTTAACATTGGCTATGTTTTCACGAGTCTTAGTGACATCGGTATTGCCGAGGATATTGCCAAGGAATATATTACCGTTTTTGAAGGAAAGCGGCAGAATGATTACAAAGATATTGATCTTGTTTCATATCATTCAAAGCGGTTTCGTGAAGAAACGCGCTTGTCGTCCGATTTCGGGCCGGTATTTTTCAGGGCTGCTGGAGAGTTGAAACTCAAGGAGCGGATTTCCCTTAAACACAGCATTGTTGATACCAAGATGATTGCCAGCGGCAGTATTGTTGATGTTGATAAAGAGACAAAAAGCATTGATAAAAAAGGCACGCTTGATATTCCTAAAAACGAGGTGGAATTGCAGATCGCTTTTGATTACTTTTCGCGCGAGAATCTGGCGCCGTTCGCGCCCGAATTGCGTTCGATCAAAAGAATCAATGACTCGATTTACCGATTTTTCGACAAATCATTCAAGATGGGTGTTGACGATTGGCCCAAAATTCAAGCCATTGTCTTGGCTGAAGAGAACCGGCAAGCGTTTGTGGACGTGATCAACCGGGCCAAAGAGCTTTACCAGGATATTGTAGGCCGCGGCAAACACGAGCTGGTCAAAAATGATGAATTGTGGAATGTTCCCAAAATCATCAATTACAATCTTCATTTCGTAAAGAAAGATTACAAAAAATCGATTATCCAGCCTTATCATTCAAAAACGAAAACCGGCAGCGGACTTTCGCCGATCGAAGAAGACAGTGGTGTTGAAGTGGAGTTTATCGAATATCTGGAAAAATCCAAGACCGTAAAATGGTGGTTTAAGAATGGGAAGAGCGATTCTACCTATTTTGCGGTTCCCTATACGGAAGTGGGCGCTGACAAGCCGTTTTACGTCGATTTTATTGTGGCAACGGCGCGAGGGATTGGCCTATTCGATACCAAGGGCGGCATCTATGCCCAAACGGCCAAAGAACGGGCGGAAGGCTTGGCGAAGTATATCGAGGCGGAAAACAAAAAAGGCAAGAAGTTGTTCGGTGGCATCGTCTTAAAGGATAAGAGCAGCTGGCGCTACAGCGACAGCAAAAAGTACTCTTACGATCCCAAGAATCTCACGGACTGGAAATTTCTGGATTTGGGATAAATTACGTTAAGGTAGTTTGATTTTTTGCTGAATGGTGTTAGCGTAGGCAGGGGAGGCGCATTTTGCGCTTCTTTTATTACCGCAGTGTTGTAAAATAAGATTGATAATGAATTGTTATGCCTAAGCAAATCAAAATTGAAATTGAACCTGATATTCTTAAATTCGCGCGATTTTGCTCGGGTTATGATTTGGATACCGCAGCAAAGAAAACTAAGATCAAAAAAGAAATTATTATTGCAATTGAATCCGTAAAACAACCAATTTCTCTTGCGCAAGTTAAGAGAATAGCGGGTGTCTACAAGATGCCAATTGCTTATTTCTTATTAGAGGAGGCGCCGAAGGATATAGTGATTCCGAAAGATTTTCGTATTGTTTATGATTCAGAAGAAGACAAATTTTCACCAGACACGATGTTGGCTATTCGACGGGCGAGATATTTGCAATCGGTTGCCAATGATTTGATTGGTAATTTTAATTATGATTTTAAGAAGGTGTCTATCGATGATGATGCGGAGCGTGTTGCGGGTTATTTAAGATCAAAGATAGGTATATCAATGCAAGACCAAAAAAAATGGCAGGATTCGAACGCCGCTTTGAACAATTGGAAAGCAGCTATTGAAAGCATGGGTATATTTATAATGCAAAATAGTTTACCAGACGCCGATATAAGCGCATTTAGTCTTGTTGATCAAAAGCCTTACGTAATAACGCTTAATTCTGCTGAACATGTGAACAGGAGGATATTTTCTTTGTTCCACGAAGTGGGTCATATTTTGCTTCATAGCTCGGGGATTTGTAATGTTGATAATTTTTCAAGAAATTCATATCAGTACATTAAAATTGAACAATTTTGTAATCAGTTTGCTGCTTCTTTTTTGATACCATCATCCGATTTTGTTGATAATGATTTAGTGAAGGGGTTGGAGAAGGTTTCGTTTGATAGTTGGGATTTTAACAAGGTAAAAACTATCGCGCGTTGCTATAAGGTGAGCCAAGAAGTGATCTATAGGCGGTTTGTCCAAGTAGGTATTTTAAGAAATGATCAATATGAAAAGAAAAGAAAAGATTTAATGGAGAGCTTTGAAGAATATAAGAAAATCAACAAAAAAAAGGTAATTATCCCCCAATTCAGAAAAATTATCAGTAAGAACGGAAAAGCGTTTACTTCTTTAGTTTTGAATAGTTTTTACGAAAATAGAATTACTTTGGTCGATGTTGCAGATTTCTTGGGGACTACTTCTCGGCACATAGCAGATGTTGAGGCAAACCTTTAATGGCATATGAATTCAGAAAAGACTAAAATGAGGTACTGTTTTGATACTTGCGCTTTAGCTAATAGCTGGCGCAGGCATTATAGGATTAAGTCATTTCCGGGCGTATGGGATCATATCGGCAACCTGATGGATGCGCATGATATTGTTGTACCCGAAGAAGTCGAAAAAGAGCTTGGCGTTGGTAAGGATGATTTAGTTGCTTGGTTCAAGAGATATAGAGCCTGTGTTATTCCTATTAACCAAGATCAACTAAAAATTGTTTCCGTAATCGTTAACAAATATCCGTTAGTTTCAAGGTATAAAGCGCCCCGGCCATTTCACGCAGATCCATTTCTTGTTGCATTAGCCAAATTGGATGGGCGGATTGTAGTTACCGATGAAGTGAAAAGTGGGAATAGCAATCATCCCGCTGTTCCTGACTTATGCAAGGAATATGATGTTAAATGTTGCAATATGGCCCAGTTTTTTGAACTGGAAGGGTTAATTTTTAGGATTTAAGAAGGTTGCGACGACCGTGATTGATAATAAAAAAACGGGCATATGACGAGTGAATTTTTGGCAGGCCTTTTCGCAATAACTTTTTTAGCCTCAATCGTTGGTTTAATCGTAGGGTTAATTAGGCCAGCGGTTTTTTCGCGTCTTTCAAGTAATGTTATTCCTAAAAGAAAAGCCATTGTTTTGGCGGGTTTTGGCGCAATCGCAGTTTCATTTATGGGAGTGGTTATTTTTACGCTGTCATCGGATGTAAAAAATAGCCCGGCTTCGACAGTTGGCGTTCAGCAATCCATAGAAGATAAAACCAGCGAAGTTGCCGCGAATCAAGCCAACAAAGAAAGTGAAAAGAGCGAAACTTCGGTTGTTTCGAAGCAGGAAGTAAAAAACGATTCACCTCAGCCGCAGCAAGAAGCTGATCAGGTAGATGATTTGTTTTCCATTACCAGTGTGGTTGACGGCGATACTTTTAAGGCGGATATCAATGGCGCGGTTAAAACCATTCGGGTAATCGGTATTGATACTCCCGAGACCGTGGATCCGCGCAAACCGGTGGAATGTTTTGGTGTTGAAGCTTCGAATAAGGCCAAGGCGGTTTTATCGGGCCAAAAAGTGCGGCTGGAATATGATCCAACACAAGGTGAGCTTGATAAATATGCCAGGACTTTACGGCACGTATTTTTGCAGGATGGGACTAATTTCGGACTTTTAATGATCAAAGAGGGCTATGCCCATGAATATACTTATGCGGTGCCTTACAAGTATCAATTCGAGTTCAAGGTGGCACAAAAGCAGGCAACGGAGGCCAAGGCCGGGCTATGGGGCGATGTTTGCCAATCCGCAACCGCGATTGAGACGCCGAATACTTCGTTGGCGCCGGTTCAGGGTGATGGTTCGGGAAACTGTTTAATAAAAGGCAATATCAGCTCCAAGGGAGAGAAAATCTATCATGTTATTGGCTGCCGGTCTTACAATCAAACCGTCATTGACGAAAGCAAGAGGGAGCGATGGTTTTGTACCGAGCAAGAGGCGCTTGATGCCGGCTGGCGCAAAGCCTTGAATTGTCCGTAGTAGCTTTGTTTACCGGGTAAAACAGGTTCGAACATCGATTGCTAGACGACCCCCAGAGTAGTTGATGATCAATGAGCCGATGAGAAAAGACGCCGGGAGGGCGGCTTTTTTGGTTTGGGATAAAAATGTTATATTCAAGTTATATTCAAATATAATTCAAACATAACATAGCCAATATAATTTTATGGATCGGAAAACTTCGGAGAAAAATTTGCGCCAGCTGGCGAGGTTGAGCGCATCCTTAATGGTGCTGGGTTGCCATTATTGAGATTGGAAAATCATGGCAGTTTTGATCCGGCTGGACTTAACCAGTCAGTTAATTAAAACCATTTTCGCTAAATCAAGTATTGGAGATCAGTTTGGGGTTGGTGGATTTATAACTATAAAATTATTATGGATAAAGAAAACAAATTGATAAATGAGTTTGATTTAAAATTGATTGGCGAATTGCATTTGGGGTTGGAGCGGCAGGGGCCGGGCAGTCCCGAAATGACCATCAAGGCATTAAGTTTTTTGGATGATCTTGATAAAAATCCGCGGGTGGCGGATTTGGGTTGCGGAACCGGCGGACAAACAATGATTTTGGCGCAAAATATCGGCGGAAATATCACCGGCGTGGATTTTTTGCCGGATTTTATCAAAATTTTTAATGAGAACGCCAAGAAATTTAATCTTCAAGAAAGAGTAAAAGGCGTTGTTGGTTCAATGGAAAACCTTTCTTTCCAAAAAGAAGAATTTGATCTTATATGGTCGGAAGGAGCGATTGCCGGGATTGGTTTTGAAAAGGGCCTGAACTACTGGAAAGGTTTTCTTAAAAAAGACGGCTGTGTTGCTTTAACATATGAGTCATGGTTTACCGATGAGCGCCCGGCGGAAATTGAAAAGTGGTGGACCGATAATGTTCCCGAAATAAACACGATAGGACATAATATCTCAGTAATACAGAAAGCTGGTTATCGCCTTGTGGCGGCATTCGCATTGCCCGAAAAATGCTGGACGGATTATTTTATCCCGCGGGAAGCGGCGGGCAAATCGTTGTTGGAAAAATATGCCGGCAATAAAACTGTGGAGGATTTTATCGCAAAGATGAGATATGAGGCGGAATTGTATTCAAAATACAAACAGTATTACGGATACGTTTTCTATATCGGGAAAAAGATTTAAATTTGAGCTTTTTCTTTCTTTATCGCGATAATCTCTCTTGGCGATTGCCGGGCTATTTTTGGAAATACGCAAAAGTTAAAACAGTGTTTTTATCGCCCACATCAAAAATGTTCTGGCCGCAAAACTGGCCATATAACATAATTGGTAAAATTTAAATATGATTATTAAGGAAGCAATTGAAAAAGATTTGCCATCAATAATGGTATTGATAAGAAGCGAAAGGGCTGATGGAAGGGAAATTTCTTACAATCAATTTTTAATAGCAAAAGATAAGGATGAAATCATTGGTTGTGTAAGGATTAAGGAATTAGACAATTGCTTAGAATTGGGCAGTTTGGTTGTGAGGCCGCAATATAGAAATATGGGTATTGGCGGTAAATTGGTTAGGGAAATTCTTATTAAGGATAAAAGAAGGCCGGTTTATTTGTTGTGCCTTGCGCAAATGGCGAGTTTTTATTCAAAGGCGGGTTTTAATGAAATTGACATAGGTTTAGCGCCTGACACACTAAAAAAAGAATATTCGCTGGTGGGGAGCAAAATTAGTGGGAAAATCATCGTGATGATTAATCCATAAACTATTGGCAGCAAGTTATCCAAATGGTTTGGATCTTGACAGGATTTTCCGGATTGATATGATTGTGTCATATTATAATATCATATTAAATCAAAAATCTATGGCAACTTTATCTGTTCCCTTGACTAAGGATTTGGAAGAGTTTATTGAATCCCAAGTTCGGCTTGGGAAATTGGAAAATAAAGCCGCGGTGGTGCGCCGGGCGTTGCGTTTGCTTGCCGAACAAGAAGCCACCGCGGCCGTATTGAAAGCCGACCAAGAGCCGTCTGTCCGCGGCGATTTGGACAAATTGGCAAAAAAACTTGGATAAAATCCATGGAAATCGAATATAAACCGACTTTTATAAAACAATATGCTTGTTTTGAGAGTTCATTGAAAGAGGAAATAAAAGAAAAAATAGAGTTGTTTAGAGATGAAAAAAACCACAAGCAATTAAAAGTCCATAAATTGAAAGGCAAATTATCAAAATATTACAGTTTTTCGGTGAATTACAAATACCGGATTGTTTTTATCTATCAATCAAAATCGCGCGCGGCGCTTCTTGCGATTGGCGATCACGCTGTATACAAATAAGAAAAAACCAAACATAAAAACGGGCAACTAGCGTAATCGCGCAACTATCTTTATTTTTATTTATTGGCCAAACAGGTGCGAACATCGTACGCCAGACGACCCACGCTTCAAAAAAGTAGGGCTTTTTGGTAAGATAAAATTATGGAGAAAATTGGGGTTTCACAAAAAGCGATTATTTTTAATGGAGAGGGCAAATTTTTAACCATACGAAGAACAGAAACCGCGCCATCCAATCCGGGCAAATGGGATTTTCCGGGCGGGGATTTGGATTTTGGGGAAGACGCGATGGAGGGAATTATCAGGGAAATTAAAGAGGAAACCGGGCTTGATGTTGAAGATTTAAGACCTTTCGATGTTGAGTCGCATATAAATAAAGAAGGCGATTTTTGGGTAACGATTGCTTATATTGCCAAAGCAATTTCCGATAAAGTAATTCTTAGTTGCGAACACGATGAATTCAGATGGCTTACCGCCACAGATTTCTTAAAACTGGGATCTTCCGATAAATTAAGGCGTTTTGTTGGTTGTTTTGTTGCGTAAATGTTGCTCTAATCGTATCAAAATGATACGATTAGAGCATATAAATGATACGATTATGCAACAATTGTCTCAAAAAAAACAAAAAATCCTTTCAATTCTGGCAAAAAATGGCAAGATGCAGTCTTCGGCTATCCGAGATGCATTATCCAAGGAGAAAGAAAGCGTTGCGCTGGTTACGGTTAAAAGGGCGTTATCAGAAATGGTTGGGGCAGGGGTTATAATTGAGGCCGGCGGCGGGAGATCAACTATTTATGAAATCGGGGTTTCCGGCAGATTATTTACCGAGATCAACGCCAAAGATTATTGCACGGTTGAACCGGACAAGCGTTATGGATTGAGCCGTTATAATTTTGATTTATTTTCAAAAATTCCGGCGGACATTTTTTACGATGAAGATCAAGAAAGGTTTGAAGCGGCGACAAAAACCTACAAACAGAGGTCGCAAAATGTTACGCCGGTAACGCAAAAAAAAGAATTGGAGCGGCTGATAATTGAATTGTCTTGGAAATCTTCAAAAATCGAAGGCAATACCTATTCTTTACTGGAGACCGAAAAACTGATTTTGGAAAATAAAAAAGCGGAAGGCCGCAGTGAGAATGAAACCCAAATGATCTTGAATCATAAAGATGCTTTTGATTTTATCCGTCAAAACCCGCAAGAATTCAGTACGTTAAATCGCGCCAATATTGAAAGACTTCACTCAATTTTAGTAAAGGATATGGGGGTTGGCCTTGGTTTGCGCAAGGCGCCCGTGGGAATCACCGGTACTAAATACCAGCCGTTGGATAATATCTACCAGATTGAAGAAGCGATTGTCGCGCTTTCCGGGGCAATCAATAGGATGGAAAATATTTACGCAAAGGCCTTGCTGGCGGTTTTGGGGATAAGTTATGTTCAGCCGTTTGAAGATGGGAATAAAAGAACAAGCCGCTTGATGGCCAATGCCTTACTGTTGGCAAACGGCCTGGCGCCGCTTTCATATCGCAGTGTTGATGAAACCGATTACCGCCAAGCGATGATCGTTTTTTATGAACTGAATTCAATCGTGCCTTTTAAGGAGATATTCCTTGGACAATATGAATTTTCCGCCAATAATTACGCGCTGGGGATATAACAGGTGCCGCCGGACGGCCATAAAATAGTTGATGAGCAGAGAAAAGATCGGGTCTTGATAATATTTCCGCCGGCGTTTAAAATAAATTAAAAGGCAAATAAAACGCTGGTGTTCCGTAACTGCGTCGGGGTAAAATGGCGGGGGCAAAATCAAGGCCGCCGCTTTGTCCGATAATTGCAGACTGCCGGCAAAAAAATGGAACAGAAAAAAA
>JAAYAN010000032.1 GCA_012719345.1 Ignavibacteria bacterium
TATTGATCCTTGCCAAATTGATAGCTGCGGAGACGACTGGAAACCAGTTGAAACAATAACCGATGAGAACTTTGAAATCCTAGACAAAGATAATAACACTTATAATTGGACTGAAAAAAAACTAGGTACAGACGGGAAAATACAGACAATACCGCATAGCGAAACTGTGGAAAACGGCTGCGAATGGAAAAGAGATACATCGTATATAAGAATGGGTGTTACATATCTTTTAAGTGAAATACCAATGCCTGATACAAACACAAACCCAAGATTCAGAATATTGGATGATGCCGATTTCAGTGTCTGCAAAGGGAAATCCGGCTATCCTAAACCAAAAGATGTTTGGAGAGGCAAGTTTACAAATGTAAGGCTGCCAGTTTTTATGAGTTTGTGTGAAACACCGAAGTATAAAGCAAACTTTAATGGCGCAGAAACAGAACTTGAATGTTTTGATATTGGTTCCGGCAATGAAAGTGATTTTACTAATTTGTTAAATTATGTTAATACAAAACTTTATGTGCCAAACGGGTCAACTATAAATATATGTGAATGGGTAAAAGATATTTACATTACTTTACAAAGCTATCAAAGAGGTCCTTACTCTCAGGGTGGTAGCATAAATATGCTTGCCCCTCTTCACTCAAGTCTTGGAACAATGGTTCATGAGTCAAACCATTTGGTTGAAATGCAAAAATTAATAATAGATGGGCTGAACGATATTGATGAATCTCTGGCAGAATTGGATTATGAAGAAGGACAGTGTCCAAAAGATGTTTATGAAAAGTTGAAACAACAAATGTTAAAAGACTTAAGAAAGATGTTAGATAATAGATCCGACATCATTTCATTTTATGGAAACAATGCAGTCGGGGTTCCGAAAGTTGAAGAATGGGCAGATAAAGCCGAAGGGAAAATTTACGAAATTATTATTAACGAATTTAAGAAGTACAGTAAAAAAATAGGTTGCGGTGAATTATGAAAAAATATTTGATAAATAAATTTAACGGGAATAATATGAATAAGAAAATATCAAAAATAATATTCGCAATAGTACTGTTCAGTAGTCCATTTACTTATTCGGAACCATTATGGGATGTCCCACCAATTGATCACCTAAGATTTTCTAATGTTGACAGAGACACTTCTCTCCAGCACTTAAAAGAAATAGTACTTGATAAGAATTCTTCGCCGATAACTTATTGGTCAGCTCAGATAATATTGGCAAAAAAATATAATGAAAATGAATTTATACTAAATAACCTTGCTTCCGATACTATGCCGGATACAAGCTGGGAGAACAGATTTCAAGCTAAATATTTCAAAGAAAAATATTTGTATGATAACATAATGAAGGGATATTTTGGCATTCAGGAAGCTGTGGATAATCTTGCAGCGTATGCAGACGATGAAAGTTATGATGTTTACGGTGCAGATATGAATAAAACGGCTGCTATTTTATTTCTTGCAAGGGGTGGCTTTTATAAGAACTATGAAACCCTTGTAAAGATATATAGGAAAAATAGTGACTCTATAACGCAGGAAGGTCTAATATCGAGCGACATACTTACAAACTTTTATGCAAAAAGGACTGAATACAGAACCAAAATACTTGAGGTTATTTCCGGTTTGGTAGAAGAAAACCTTAATAACTGGTTCCAGCTTACAGGACATATAGCCGAATTAAGTATTATCGGTTGCGATGCATCTGTTGAAGTTCTAGATAAATTTTATATTAAAGTTAATGACAGCGAATGTCGTCAGCAGATAATGATGGAACTTAAGGAATGTGATCTGTTGAATTATCCGGACAGGGTCATGAAGGTAATCCCTTTGGAAAATGATCCTGTTTACAGAAACAGATATTATCCGTATTTTTTAATGTTTTATATGAACCCTACTCCACCTGATAATGACAGATATAGAGATTTGAAGGGATATGTAATGCCTAAATTTATTAACTTTCTTAAAGAAAGAATTCCTGTTGAAGAATCACAATCTTGTAGAGAAGACGCAGAATATTTTATTAAAAAGTTCAAACCCTACAAACCTGATTCTACCCATTCTTTGCAATATTTAATGGATGATTTACAGAACTACCTTGAAGAAGTGAATAATTACAGATGGATAAACGAAAGCTCAAAATACGCTGAATATAAAACGCAGCTTGAATATGCAGAA
>JAAYAN010000033.1 GCA_012719345.1 Ignavibacteria bacterium
AGCTTTTTCGTAATTCTTTATTTTTCCGTAATACAGCAAACCGAGATTTAAAATTGACTTTGTATTCCCATTTTCGATAGCTGTTATGAAATATTTCTCGGCATTTTCATAATCTTTAAGTTCATTCTGATATAACAACGCAAGATTATTTAAAGCTTTTACATTTCCTTTTTCAACAGCTTTTATATAATTCTTTAATGCGTTTTCAACATCGCCCAAACCGGTTTCGTAAATAAAAGCTAGCAATCCGAATATAAAACCATCGGGATTTTTAACTTCCTGCAGCTTAGTAAGTGCCAAACGGTATTTTCGTTGTTCAAGATAATTATACACAACTTTAATTATCTCTTCATCTGTCTCAGGCAAATCGGCAATGAGTTCGCTGTTTATTCTTTCAAGCAACTTTTTAGTGCCCTTAATCATTTCATCCTGCAGTTCGGATGTAATTGATATGCTTGATAATACTTCTGTCATATAAATGGCATCTTTGGCGTCTAAAACACCTTCCTGTAGTTCTTTAAGGTGCTTACGTGCAGTATTGATAATATCTTCTTCGTTGCACCAATTTGTAAGAAATTTAACAATCCAAAGTACTTTATTCCGGTCTTTTTTTCTTCCGTAACGCATAAGATACCAAATATTAAAAAATCTTTCGGTTATCTGATAAAATTTGGTATTCGAATCTGTAACTATAGAGTATACAAATTTGCTTTTTTCAAGAAGCCGTAAATTACTTTCAATTATTTTTTTATCGAGTGTGGTATATTTTGAAATCTCCTTTATGCTGACTGCATCCCAGCTGATTGCCATTGCATCAATAATTTCCTGCTGCTGCGGAGACAAATCGTCCATGCGATGTTTATATAATGGAGTAACGCGGTCAAGAATTATTTCAAGGTCTTTAAGAGGATCACCGTTTTCGTAATCAACAAACACTTCAAAAAGCAAAACAATGGTACGGGGAACTCCTCCGGTAAGCCTTCTCAGAGTTTCAATTCTTTCGGGCTGGGAATTAATTATTTCTGCAATTTTATCTGATTTATAATTTTCGCCAAGTTTTTTTAATAAAACTGTAGCTTCATTTTCCGATAATCCTGATAAATGCACAATATCAAAATTATCTAATATTTCCAAGAGATCTGTATTGGTTTCAAGAATATCGGATGATGCGCCGACAAATTTAATATTTTTCGCTTCCGAAAGAATTGAAATAAGAGTAATAACTTCTTTGAGCTCAAATTTCTTAATTAAATCTCCAAGATTATCAATAAAAAGAACTAGTTTTTTATTGTTTGCAACAAGTCTTTCATTAAGAATATCGTAACTGATTTGTTCATCGTTTTCTTTGCCTTTTACATCCGATATTTTATCTAATAATCCGTAAAACATTGTATCGTACTGTTCTTCGAGACTTATGGCAATATTTTCCCATAATTTATATAGAGTTCGGATATTGTATTGTTCTTCATCAAAAATAACAGGTATGTATTCTTTAGAAAGAATTTCGTCGCGCTGAATTTCGTAAAAAAGTCTTAGTAAAAGAGTAGTTTTGCCATAACCCCGCTGCCCCATAATTAAAATATGTTTTGTTGACGCAACGCCGTCAGACCCTTTAATTTTTACAAGAACATCACTAAATTCCTGATTTCTAGCAACAAAGTTATTGATTATTTCTTCTTTGGTCTGGTTTCCGGGATTGTAGAGAGTTGGAATACTACCGCGATTTGATAACATGCCTTTTTATCCCACAAGATTTAATTTTTTCAATTTGAACATTCTGCATAATTTAAATATATTTCACACTAAAAATAGGTTTGTTCAAAGTTAAATTCAATCTTTATTTACTTTTTATTTTGTCTATTAGTTTAATGTGTGAATTTTTATTTATAATTTGATATATTTATTCATATATTAAGGTGAACTTTGTACCTTTGCCTTTAGTGCTTCTTACTTTAATATCAATATTATTTATTTCACAGCATTTTTTTACCATTGCCAAACCTAAACCTGTCCCTTCATATTTTCGGGTATACCCGCTTTCTTCCTGAGTAAACGGAACATATAGTATTTTCATAAATTCTTCAGAAATGCCTATTCCACTGTCTTCTACTTCCGAATACAAATGCTCTTCGGAATTAACATTCAACGTCACTTTTATTTTCCCAGTTTTGGTATACTTTATTGCATTATCAATTAAATTTAAATATAGCTGTGTAACTGTGTATTGGTCGGCATATATAATTGTATCAATATCACTTTCAGCTTTAAATTCAAGTTCAAGCCCTTTTTCGGCAACAAGATTTCCAAATTCATTTATTATGGGGTTTAATATATCACCCCGCAAATCTAAATATTTTTTACAACACCTATATGTTCCTGTGTGCAATTCCGAAACATTCAGTATAAGTTCGATAGTTCTTATAAGTCTTCTTCCGCCGTTATCAATCATTTTAAACCCGAATCGCATATTTTCGGGTATTACATCACCCAGTTCGTTTTCCAGCAAAGAAGAAAAACTTAAAATTGTATTAACAGGAGTACGGATTTCGTGGGACATTTGCGCAAGAAATTCAGATTTAAGTTTATCAGATTTCTCAGCTTTTTCTTTTGCAATTCTTAATTCTTCAGCATGCTTTTTATAATCTGTAATATCTTTAATAACCGAATAATTATAAATTTCATTCTCAAACTCTATAACCTTCGCTGAAATCAGTCCGTTTCTTAATTCTCCGTTTTTTAAGCGAAATACTGTTTCAAAATTATTAATTTCTTTTTCTTCAATTAAGCGCTTTAAAAATGTTTCTCTGTCTTCCTCATTGTACCACATACAAAATTCTGAAGAAGACTTCCCGCAAATTTCTTTTGCAAGATAACCGGTGTTTCTCTCAAAACTTTTATTTACTTCAATAATTTTCCCATCATTTAACCGGATTATAACAGCTATATCGGGAGAAGTGAGAATAATTGCATCATAAAATGCTTTTAGCCTGTTATACTTTTTTTGAAGATTTTCAAAATCTAATTCGGAATTTGTTATTTCGTTGCGGATCGGCACTAAATTTTCGGTCTTCTCCGTATTTATCATCTCAATAATCATCTGCAATTATAATTGTATACAAACGTAGCTATAATCGGAGAAATGGAATAATACTTTAGCCGCTAATATTGATTTAAATCAATTGACCTTTTAGTTAAAAAACTCGGCAATTTTTTGGACAACGAAATCAATCTGTTCATCCGTTAATTCAGGATAAATAGGTAAAGCAATTGATTTTTTGGAGGCATCCTCAGCTACCGGAAAATCACCTTCGGAATATCCTAAATCTGCAAAACATTCCTGCTTATGGAAAGGCACAGGATAATATATTTCGGTAGCAATTTCATTTTTGCTGAGGAATTCTCTTAAAGAATCTCTGTTTTCTGCACGGATAATGAATTGATTATAAATGTGATAGTTTTTTACCTGGTTTGATTTATAAACAGCTTCGGGCAGCAATATTTTATTATTATTGTTATACTCTTTTCTGCCTGTTGAATCAGCAAGCCCTGCTTTGATAAACTGACCAATATACCTTTCCGCATTTTCTCTTCTTTTTGCAGACCACGAATCGAGATGAGGAAGTTTAACATTCAATACAGCAGCCTGAATGGCATCGAGACGGAAATTTCCGCCAATCATTTTATGATAATATTTAGGCTCCATTCCATGAACCCGCAGCATTTTTAATTTAACGGCAAGTTTTTCATCATTTGTTACAACCATTCCGCCATCGCCGTAACCACCCATATTTTTACTGGGGAAAAACGAATAACAGCCTATATGACCGATAGTTCCGGCAAATTTACCGTCTTTATACTGAGCTCCTATAGCTTGAGCGCCGTCTTCAATAACATATAAATTATGCTTTTCCGCAATTCTAATAATCTTATCCATATCAGCACATTGCCCGAAAAGATGGACGGAAATTACTGCTCTTGTGCTGCTGGTTATTTTTTCTTCAATTTTTTCAGGACTGATATTAAACGTTACTGGGTCGGAATCCACGAAAACAGGAACTGCATTAAGTCTGGAAACAACACCAGCTGTAGCAAAAAAAGAATATGTAGGAAGAATAACCTCATCTCCCGGCTGTAAATCAATTGCCATTAAAGCTACTAGCAGTGCATCAGTTCCCGAAGATACCCCAATTGAATATCTAACATTAAGATATTTGCAAATACTTTCTTCAAGCTTTGCAACTTCGGGACCAAGAATAAAATACTGCGATTCTGCCACACGAAGAATTGCTTCGTCGAGCTCTTTCTTTAATGATTGGTATTGCGGTTTAAGATCCAGAAGCGGAACTTTCATAATTTCTCCTGTTTTTGTTGCAAAACTAAATGATGAACAAACAAAATAAAAGTAAATATTTATTCACCACAAGTTATTTATTTAAATTATATTTTTCCTGATAATACTTCCGTAATTCTTTCTGCTGCTTTTCCATCCCATAAATCAGGGATTGATCCTTTTTTAATTTTACCGTTAAGATTTTCGAGCGCTGCTTTCTCAGCTAAATTAAAATCATCACCTATCAGCAGATTTGTGCCAACGTCAACAGTTACGGGTCTTTCGGTTGTAGTTCGCAGTGTAATACATTGAATACCTAAAAATGTGCTTTCTTCCTGTATTCCGCCACTGTCTGTTAAAATAAGTTCAGCATTTTTAATAAGATTTATAAAATCAAGATAACCTATCGGATCAGTTAAAATTACATTTGAATTCAATTGAAGGATTAAATTAAAATTTTCAAGATTTTTTCTTGTACGGGGATGAACAGGAAATACTATTTTCCTTTTTTGAGAAACGCTGCTTATAAGATTAACTAAAGATTTAAGCTGCGTTTCCGAATCCACATTACTTGGGCGGTGCATTGTCATCAGTACAAACTTTCCGGGTTCCAATCCCAGTTCCTTCATTACCGGCGAAGATTTTGCTTTTTCGATATAATTATTAAGACTGTCAATCATTACATTCCCGGTAAAAAACACTTTTTCATCGGGAACACCTTCGTGTTTCAGATTTTCCAAGCCGCTTTTTTCAGTAACAAACAAAAAGTCCGATATTCTATCGGTCAGAATTCTGTTAATTTCTTCGGGCATTTTCATATCAAAACTGCGCAATCCGGCTTCAACGTGAGCAACTTTTATATGCAGTTTTGATGCTGTTAGACTGCAGGCAATTGTTGAATTTACATCACCAACAACAATAACAAGATCAGGTTTTTCCTGAAGTAATATTTTCTCAAATTCCATCATAACTTTTGCTGTCTGTTCGGCGTGGCTTCCGCTGCCTATTCCAAGATAAAAATGCGGTTTAGGAAGTTCGAGATCATCAAAGAAAACCTTCGACATTTTTTCATCGTAATGCTGCCCGGTATGGCAGATAAGATGTGTTATGCTGTTTTTATATTTTTGAAATGCTTTATGAATGGGAGCAACCTTCATAAAATTGGGACGAGCACCCACAACAGAAATTACTTTTTTCAAGAAACCCTCAGTTTAATAAAAATTCAAAATTAAATTAACAAATAAAATTTTATTCTAATTGTGATTTATCCGGCAATATATCTTTTATAATCCGTAAGATAAACCGAATGATATATCTTTAATATTTTTCTTTGTTCCAAAATACTTTGTGTCAGTAAATACAGCTTCAAAAAAGACATAGCCTGTGTGAATTATTTCATAATCTGTTTTTAATCCGAAATAATTTAAAGTTGTAACTTCCCCGAACAAAAACGGCTGCGAAGGACGCACATACTGCATTTCCACTACGCCGTCACCGCCTTTTCTTATCCTCTGATACCAGATTTTTGTATTTAACCCTCTTAAAATTCTGTAAGAAGCCGATAAATAGATCTGATCGGAATTATGCCCCATCCAATGGCCTAAAAGATACGAGGAACTTTCGTAAGTCTGGGAAGGAATATAATGTCGGTAAACAAAAGGATACATTTTTGTAAACTCTGCAGTAAGTTTTAAGCTTTCAACAGGAAGATCGGCAACAGATCCGCCTATAGTAAATCCTAATTGATTTCGTTCTTTTTCGACATTAAATAAATCGCCTATCGAAATTTCATCAATAAAAACAGTTCCGTATAAATGAGTGTTTTTTATGTGATTTTTTGAACTGATTCCCAAAAAGAATTGCGAGTTATCGCCTGCATTGTTCCGGTTTTTGCTGAGATAATGATCGGCAAGACGGAAAAACATAAGCGGCATTAAGTATGCTATTTCCAGTCTGTCGCTGTAAACAATCGATTCTCCAAGCGATATATCAAGTCCTTTCACAGGACGGATTGTTAAAGTATGCGATGCCATATATTTTTCGCGGTAAAGAGTTCTGTTCTCTCCGTTTCTTGAAGTCGGATAAATGGAACTTGAATCAATCTGGTTGGAAGAAAGCCATGCGTGGAAATAATTAAAAGAAAGCCAATCGGTCAAACTTAAATCCAGCCTTATAAAAGGAAATGACGGAGCTTTATCCGAGAGAACAAGTTTACCGCCTTCTCCGTAACCCCAGTTCATAAATTCCTTGCCGGCAGAAATATTTCCCCAATTCCAGCCGTAAGAAATGTGAGTGTTTACTTCGGCAAAATCTTCGGTATGCCAGATAACACCAGTTTTGTTAGAAAAATCGTACTTCTTGTTATATAATTTTCTTTTTGTTGCATTATCGCGGTAACTGAAACTGAATCCTACATTATCCGAAATGTAGCCCGAAAATTTTAGTCCCGTTGTTATTACAGAAAAATTCTCGGAATCGAATTTATTATATGAATAACCAAAAACGGGATCGACATTAATTTTTAAGTTTTTACCTGAATAACTGAACAGTCTTATTCTTCCTGATTCATCTTTTATAAAGTATTTTTCTTCCCGGTTCTTTTGCTCAAAAATATTTTTTTCAAGCTTAAAATCCAATAAACGAAAATCCAATTCTTCAATATCTGCGGCAGTAAGAAGATTTTGTTTTTTTTCGGCTTCGCTAAGCTTTAGAAAAATATACTGCCGTTCCAAAGGTTTTATCTGATCGTTAAATTCTATTATTCCCTTCTGACTTAACCGGCTTAGGAATTCGTAAACCGGACTGTTTACAGGCTCGAATAACGATTGGGCGGATATTTGGGCAAAAAGAAACATAAAAAGTATTTTTGCCGAAAATTTTATTTTAATACGCATTCGGATCTCCTTTAATCATATTCCATACAGTCATAAAAATAATCTGGATATCAAGCCAGAACGACCAGTTTTCTATATACCAAATATCGTGTTCAATCCTTTTCTGCATTTTTTCAACGCTTCCGGTCTCGCCCCGATGACCGTTAACTTGCGCCCAGCCTGTAATTCCGGGTTTTACAAGATGCCTTAACATATACATTTTTACTTTATCTTTCGATTGTAAGTTCAGAGGTCCGGGATGAGGACGCGGACCAACAATGCTCATATCTCCCATAAGAACATTTATAAACTGAGGGAGTTCATCTAAATTTGTTTTGCGAAGAAATGCACCGATTTTTGTAATACGCGGATCATCTTTTTTTGCCTGCTGAAATTTACCATCGTCGCCAATATCCTTGCTTTCAACAACCATCGAACGGAATTTAAGTGTAGTGAAGTTTTTATTGTTTTTTCCCCACCTCTTCTGTTTAAAAAACACAGGTCCTTTTGATGAAGTTTTAATTATCAAAGCAAGCAACGGAAAAAGCCAGGAAAAAACGAGTATTATTACAGAAAGTGAAAATAAAAAATCGAAAGCTCTCTTAAGCAGCCTCCAATTAAATTCATTAACTCTGTCTTCACGAACAGAAATAACAGGAAAACTGCCGAACATTGTTACGCTGTATTTTGATGAAACCACATTGAAATAATTAGGAATAATTTTAATGCGGGTTGTATGCTGCTCGCAAATTCTAATAACTTCCTCAATACGGGATAATGCAAAATTAGGAAGCGCAATTATTACATTATCAATCTCTTTTTCATCCAGTACCTGATCCAAATCATCAATTTTACCCAGATACTGCCCGTTAAGAAAAGACTTGTTTTTATCATCCAAAAAGCCTACAACTTTATAACCGAACTGCGGATTATTTAATATTGTTTGATAAAAATTATATCCTACTTTACCCGCACCAACAATTAAAAGATTCCGTAAATTCCTGCCTTTTTTACGAAGATATTTAAGAAATGTCCTGAATAAATAACGATTAACAGAATGAAATACCACCATAATAATTGCGTAAGACAATACAAACATCCTCGGCAATCTGTATTCCACCATCGAAAATAAAATTACTATTGCTGCAATTATCTGAATTGCAATATTTTTATATACAGATATAAGCTCAATTATATAATTCCTCGACCTGAATTCGTCGTAAAGCCTTGTTGTTTTTGCAGAAAAAAACCATACAAGCGAAAGCGCCAAACCCAAAAAGTGTGTTTTTATATTCAAATCAAATTTTTCTGCTCCCAAACTGATATATAAAGCAAAGACATAAGAGCACAACAAGATAAAAATATCTGCGGCAAATCTTGTAATAAATAACGATTTACGGTGTATCTGCATTTTTTCCGAAGAAATTTAATTACACAAAAGTATCACATTTAAACTGAAAATTTAAGGAATAATTATTTAAGAATTGCTGATATTGTAATATTTTTCAATTTTATTTATTTGAATTTTCCAAAAACCAGTTATATGCTTTAGTTATTCCAACCTTAAGATCTGTTTTATGCTTCCAGCCTAAAGAATGCAAAAGCGATACATCCAGCAGCTTCCTAGGTGTACCGTCGGGTTTAGATGTATCAAAAACAATTTTTCCGTTATAATTTACCGCGTCTTTTATTGTTTCGGCAAGTTCTTTAATAGTTAAATCTTCTCCGGTACCTATATTTATATGAGTTAAATTTTTATTATATAAATCTCCGGCATTAATATTTTCCATTAAAAATGTTATTGCATCGGCAAGATCCTCAACATATAAAAATTCTCTTTTAGGCGAACCCGTACCCCATACAACAATTTCTTCGGAATCATTCTTTTTTGCTTCGTGAAATTTGCGGATTAACGCCGGAACTACGTGAGATGTTTCGAGATTGAAATTATCGAAAGGTCCGAATAAATTTGTAGGCATTACCGAATAGAAATTGCTGCCGTATTGTTTGTAATAATTTTCGCAAAGCTTTATTCCTGCTATCTTAGCAATTGCATAAGGCTCGTTGGTGTACTCAAGTTTACCATTCAGTAATTCATCTTCATTTATCGGCTGTTTTGCAAGTTTTGGATAAATACACGAACTACCAAGAAAAATCAATTTCTCTGCACCGAATTTATATGCAGAATGAATTATATTAGATTCAATCATCAGGTTTTCGTATATAAATTGAGCACGATAAGTGTTGTTTGCAAGTATTCCGCCGACTTTTGCCGCAGCAACAATAACTATTTCCGGCTTTTCTTTTTCAAAAAATTTTTCTACCTGTTCTTGTCTTAAAAGGTCAAGCCCCGGATAATCGGCAGTTAATAAATTGTTGAATCCTTTTGATTTTAAGTTACGCGTAATTGCCGAGCCAACCATCCCGGTATGACCGGCTATGTAAATTTTTTTCTGAAACATTTTTTTCTCCGTTAAACGTAAGAAGTAAAGCGTGATATGTAATAGAACTTTTAAGCTTTATTATTTAAATAATTTATCAGCCCTAAAATCATTGCGCGAATATCTTCTATATTTTTTTGAATATGACTAAATTGGTCATTATTAATAAAGTTTAATTCTCTACAAATTATTATTTGAGTATCTAATTCAGATATTGAACCTAAACTAATGTATAAAAACTGAATAAACTCTTTTTTATGATTTCTGGCAGCTCCTTCTGCAATATTGGAAGGTATAGAAACAGCACATCTTCTTAATTGACTTGTTATCCCATAAAATTCTTCCTTGGGAAAAGTTGAAGTGAATTCATAAATTTCTTTAACAAGAGTTATTGATTTTTTCCATACATCTAAATCTTTATGTGTCTTCAATTTTTTCCCCTATCTTTTTCCGTTACACGCTTTACGTATTACTTTTCACGTTTCGCAAGTTTAAGATCCGCTTCAATCATTATTTTAACCAGATTTTCTAAGTCCGTTTTTGCTTCCCAGCCGAGTTTTGCTTTTGCTTTAGCCGGATTTCCGATAAGCAGTTCAACTTCTGTAGGTCTGTAATATTTCGGGGAGACTTCAACGACTGTATCGCCTTTTTTCAACTTTCCATCTTTACATAAGTTTTTGTATAATGGTGTTATTTCACTAACAATTCCTTTTTCATTTTCTTCACTTCCCTGCCAGTCCAAAACAACACCAAGTTCTTTGAATGATAAATCGGTAAATTCTCTTACCGTGCGGGTAATTCCGGTTGCCAACACAAAATCCTCAGCTTTTTCCTGCTGCATAATTCTCCACATACCCTCGCAATATTCAGGAGCATAACCCCAGTCGCGTTTTGCATTAAGATTTCCTAATACAAGTTTGTTTTCAATCCCCAAAGCAATCCTTGTTGCAGCACGGGTAATTTTACGCGTTACAAATATTTCACCCCTTCTTGGCGATTCGTGATTGAATAAAATTCCGTTTGCAGCAAAAATGTTATATGCTTCTCGGTAATTAACTATTATCCAATAACCATAAAGTTTTGCAACTCCATAAGGTGAACGAGGATAAAACGGCGTTGTTTCACTCTGAGGGATTTCCTGAACTTTCCCGAAAAGCTCGCTTGTGCTTGCCTGATAAAGTTTAGTCTGCTTTCCAAGACCGGTTTCTCTAATTGCATCCAGAAAACGAAGCGTACCGAGTGCATCAACCTGCGCAGTATAATCCGGGACATCAAACGATACTTTCACGTGGCTTTGTGCCGCTAAATTATAAATCTCATCGGGAACAATCTTTTCAAGCAATCTGTTCATACTGCTGGTATCAACTAAATCACCATAATGTAAAAATAGTTTTTTACCGTAAATCTCAGGATTTGCATATAAGTGATCAATTCTTTGCGTGTTAAAAGAACTTGCACGACGAATTATTCCGTGTACTTCGTAACCTTTTTCAAGTAATATTTCAGTCAGATAACTTCCGTCCTGTCCTGTAATTCCTGTAATTAATGCTTTTTTCATTTTATTTTCCTTATATCGCTTAAAAAACTGTTTTTTTCATTGAGCTCTGTTCGTTCTGTGTATTATTAATTATTTATTATTTAATATCTTCCAGTATCCGCCTTTATCCGGTCCGATTCTTTGAATTTTTTTCATCGTTTTTAGATATTCAATATCTCTTTTTATTGTACTTATACTTACACCTGAGACTTTGGCTAATTTGGGCATACTAATTTTATTGTTTTTATTTAGTTGCATAATAATAAATTCCCTTCTTCTTTCATTATCAGGTTCATTATCAGGTTCATTATCAGGTTCATTATCAGGCTCATTCAATAATTTTTCTGGAACACCATCAAAAACAGTAACCATAAAACCATCAGAAATATTTTGGAAAGCTGGATTTGGAAGATTATTGTCGTTAAAATACTCAAGTATTCTTCGTATTCCCGAACCATATTTTTCAATCAGACCAAGACTTTTGCAGAAATCAGCAATCAACTTATTTCGGGGTGTTGATTTATATTTATTATTAATCAGATCTTCTACTGTAATACTATCAGGTAACCGTCCGGGATTATAAAATTCGATTTTGTGATTATAAATTTTAACAATCGAGTCGGAAGATGATCTGTAATCCCGGTGAACAATCATATTCATAATAATTTCACGCAATGCTTCCAATGGATACTGCCAACTTTGAGTGTTTTGGGCTTTATCAGTTATAATAACTTCTTTGTTTATATGCTTTTTTACAAATTCAAGCACTTGGTCAACCTGAGTTAGTATATCGCTTTTAGTTCTATCTGAATCTTTTATTATAGTATCAGTTTGAAACCTGCCAAGTTCAATTGTTGTAAGTGCCGTTTCATTTTTTAGAAATAAAAAAAAAGCAGCATTAGTTAGTAAACCCTCTCTTACTAAATCGTTTTTAACTAAAAATGTATATGGATCCTCAATAATTTTTATGCCCTGTTTATTTAAGTTATCAATTGTTGACTGTACTTTATCAAGTGAAATATGATCAATATTAAATTGATTGTTAATATGGTAATCCCAACTTGTATTAAATGACTGCAAATGCATATTTACTACTTCGGCAGTACTAATCAAATGATTTGAATTTGCTATTCTCTTATAATATTTACCTCTGAAAGAAACCGGTTTAACGGGATATTCCTGCATTGTAAAAATTACAATTTGCTTTTTATCAATTGTTAAAACGTCCACATCGGGAATAATTAAAGGAGATGTTTTGCTTTTTATTTCATTAATCCAATTTTGAATTGTTTCTTTTTTGAGAACAACCCCATTTATTTCTTTTTTATCAGAAATTCCAATAAATATTTTGCCGCCCGTACTGTTTGAAAACGCAACCAAAGTTTCAATAACTTCATTTCCGAATGAGGTTTTAAATTCAACCTTTTCGTTTTCACCTTCTGCAATTATATTATTTAATTCTTCTTTTATCATTACTATTTTTTTGTCACCAAACCGCAAAGACGGGAATTTAATGCCTTTTTTCTTAGTGCCTTTGTGGTGAATGTTTTTTTATTTCTTTGTAATTAAACTATTCTGATTCCTGTTTCAATTATTTCTCTTGCAAATGGGTTATCAAGATTAAAATCTGCAGGATTAAAAGGGATAACTTCCAAATCTGAACTTACTGATAGAGTTATTTTCCTGATTTTTTTTCTATCTAAAATTCTATTCCCCTCAAAAACCTCTGAAACCAACGCAATATCAATATCACTTAAATCATTATAATTCCCCTTTGAATAACTTCCGTATAAGAAAGCAGATTTTACAGGAATTTTATTCTGATTTAATAATTTAATATAATACTCAATAATACTTTTTATTTTATTTGGGATTTTAACCATTGGAATGTCTCTTTTATTCTCGTTAAATAACCATCAGCATATTCTTTATTGCATAATTTATAGAACTCATTTCTATATTCCGGGTATCTGATTTCTAAATTAAAATCATTAACTTCATCAAGAAATATTTTTTTATCCTCTTCAAGATTAATGTTGCTTAATTCAGACAGCTTAACAAGGTTATGAATTTTAGGCGGCACTTTATTATCATTTACCATAACATATAACGCTTTTAGAGTTTTCTCAAGAACTAAATGACCAATAAAGAGCGCCCAATCATATTTCCCATTACAGAAAAGGCTTTCGGCAGCATCTAAATCGTGCTCTGCGCTTTCAATCCAATATTTTATATGTTCGTCTTTTGTCATAACTTTTTACTTTACTAAATCCGCCTAAATTTATCAATCTGCTTAAAATATATTTTTTGTATTCATTGTAATTTACTTCGTCAAAATTGCAATTCCAAAAGATTTTTTAAACTCATCCGGCAACGAATTCATTTGTATAACTCATTTTTTTATAAATTAAAGATAAATATTTTTCAGATTAATATCAGTAAATATGATTATCATCCTTACAAAAACTGTTTGGAATTAAGAGCCCTGTGCCACTCCTACGGAGTTCTTTTCGCTTCTGTTTTTCATTTTCTACAAATATGGCATCCAAAAAAAACAGAGTAAGATTATGATTAGGATTAGGAGCAAGAATTTTGAAAAACTACCGAGTTACAACTTATTACTTACAATTGTTTTCCCATTTATCATTGCCTTTCTACCCACCCCTGCACCTCCCGATGTATCGGGACAGGCTCTTCTCCGTCTGAGTCGGACTGGCGCAAGAGGGGACAAAAAAAGACATTGCCGTACCCCTTTTATTAATTATAAATTGCTTTTAAGTAGTTTGTCCAGCTTTTTATCGAATGTAAAAACTTTATAATTTTGTAAATGGTTATATGCCAACAAAATCGCATCCACAAAATCCAAATTATTCAGATCGAATAATTCAAAAGCTGTTAGTATTACCTTCTTGTCGTTTATAATTATTGAGGGACTATTGAAAAACTCAGTTAGAGCCGTCCTGATCTCGCTTTTAGGTACTTTATAAACTTTTTCAAGAACATATACAATTTCTGCGGCTATTTCATTTGTTATCAGCAGGGTGTTATTTTCAATAATCTCAGTTGCTTTATTAAAAAACTGTTCATCATCTTTAAGTAAATATCTAAGTATTACATTAGCGTCTGTAATTTTCACTTTTTTCTCTTACAGCTAATTCCCAAGCAATATTTTCATTTTTTATTAAAGTCTTATCTGCATATTTATTAAAGATTCCGGCAAAGTTTTTTACAGGTCTCTCCTTTTCAGGTTCAATTTCGGAAACTTTAATTTCCAGCTCAATATTTTTGTTTTTGAACTGGCTCAATTCATTTATCCTTATCAGGGTAGATTTTATTTTTCTTTTTATTTTGAATGTTTGCATAGTAAATCTTGTTTATATAGTTTAAGTTTGTTCTCAACCTTTCTTCTTTAACCCCTAACCGTTCACCGCGTTTTATTGGTTATTGATTATTGTTGTTTGATTATTGATAATTGTTACAGTCTTTCCATAATTTCCTTTTCTGATGCATTTTCAAAAAATAATTCCAAAGCTTCTTTTGGAATATTGCGCGCTTCTTCAACAGTATTTCCCTTACTGGCAATATCAAGTTCGGGACACAAAGCAACATATTTCTATAATAGCTGTAGATTGTTTTGTGTTATTTATATGCTGAACTATGCTCATTCACCGCGCCAAACGCTAAATTTTAAATTTTTATCGTATAATATAACAAATATTAAATTTAATGTTGAATGAAATATTTATCCTATATAAAAGTAACAAGGAAATCCTTAATTCAGGAGTATGATTAAGCTTGCCCCGTTTACCCGGCTTTGACGGGCCGAAGGAGGGA
>JAAYAN010000034.1 GCA_012719345.1 Ignavibacteria bacterium
CATCTCCCGCAGAACAAGCTCTTCTAACGATTTTTTTTCATTGTAGTATGATTATAAGTGAATAATCATACAAGGAAAGAATTTTTCAAAACACATCTACCGACATTTGTCGGTTTAGTTCAACGGTTTGCAGCTATACGCAGGTGGGGCTTTCTCGAACCAAACTTTCCTACGAAGAACTACTCTTCAAATTTAGCACTTATTTTTCATTCGAAGCACAGAACCCCCACTTGCGTATAGGTGCTGTTGTAGGCAGTTTTTCTTTCAGTCGTTTGGTCAATAGCTTTTCGTTTTTCAGTTCGCATTCCCAAAGTCGAATAACAGTCCAATCTTTTTGTTTTAAAGTCAGTGTTACTTCTTTGTCTCGTTGTTTGTTTCTCTCAATTTTTTTATTCCAATACTCTTTGTTGACTTGAGGTTTTGTATTTCGGCAATTGTGTCCGTGCCAAAAACAGCCATCAACAAAAACAACTGTTCTCAAAGTCGGAAATGTAAAATCTGGTTTGCCAAAGAGTTTGTAATTCCTTCGCCACCCTTTGATATTGTTAGTTTTGAAAAAGTCAATAAGTTTTAACTCGGTGGATTTGTTGCGACTTGATTTTACTTGTCGCATTACTGCGCTACGCTGTTCTTTGGAAAAAACATCAGCCATTTTTTTGGATTACAGTTATCCAAGATTTATCAAATCCAAGCGCTTTTAAAATCTGTTCTTTGTCGAGTGTTTTCGGTTGCTTGATACGAATTACCAAACTTTTTTCAGGAACTTCTTCAATGATTGTAAACTGTGAACCGTGCGGTTGCCAAGTAAAACGATGCTCTTCCGTTTTCTTGTCAATGCCAATCAGATTGTTATTTTTGTTCCATTCCCATTTATAAAGTTCGAGGTCATAGCGAATAGTTTCAAACTCGAAAACTACTACTTCTGAAAGGTCATTTGATTTGATTAAAACAACTGTACGCAAATGTTTAAATTTCTCTCTGATTGCAGAAACTCTCTCGTTCCAAATATCTAAAACAAGTTTGCCGATTAAATTTGGGTCTGCCGATGTATCAATTCTCTCACCGAACGAATAAACAGGAGAGTTACGCCCCGAAATTAGTCTTACTTTCTTTTGATTTGAGGGCTTTGATGATTTTACAGTTTTTGCACCCCAAGCTGTGTTACCCATCACAACATCATCTAACCCAACATTTGATGGTTTCCAATCTGCACCAATGCAATTGGCGAAAATATTCTCCCATTCAGAACCTTCTAATTCAGCTTTCCCTTTTGAAGCCAAAAGATAAACCAACTCTTTTCCTAAAAGAAATGGGAAGTCTTTTGGAAATTCATTTAGCGGAAATGCTGAAACAGATTTGTTTACTGTCCGAAGTTTCGGTGATTTATCCTTTGCCATATTCTACTTCGTATTCTCTTAATACCGAAGTCATATCCAATGAGGAGGCAACATACGGTAATAGTTTCAGAATAACTGCTTTAACTAAATTCACAGGAACTGCATTGCCGGCTTGTTTTCTTGCCTGGCTGTCATTCACAACAATTTTGTAAGTATCTGGAAAACCTTGCAAACGAAACATTTCTCTTGGTGTTAATCTTCTCTCACCGTTCACTAGCAAATAGTTGTAAGATGCACCTGCTCTCAATGCACACGAATAGGGATAACTGCAAATGTTACCTGCTTTGTTCTCGTGCCAAATAGAAAGTTTGTATGCTGATTTATGCTTTGCTTTACGCTTGTTTACTATGTATTCCGATGCGTAATATTTCTTGTCAACTTTCTTTTCAAGTATTTCAGAAAGCGGTTTGAATGGTCTTACTGGTGATGGAAATGAAAACATAATAGGTTCTCGGTGTCCAACAATTATTACTCTTTCACGTTTTTGTGGTAGTCCGTAGTCTAGTGCATTTAAAACTGCATACTGAACATGATAACCAAGTTCTTGTAAAGTTTTAATAATTATCTTTAAAGTTCTACCCTTGTCGTGTCCAACAAGTTGCTTTACGTTTTCTAGCACAAATGCCTTAGGACGTTTGTGTTTGAGAATTCTTGCAATGTCAAAAAACAAAGTTCTACGTATGTCATTGAAACCTTGCATCTGTCCTATAATACTGAACGGTTGACACGGGAATCCTGCGAACAAAATATCGTGGTCAGGAATATCTTTCTCGTCAACTTTTGTGATGTCGCCTGTAGGCCGATGTCCGAAGTTGGCTTCATAACTATCTTGACAAAATGTGTCTATGTCCGATGAAAAAACACATTCAGGAATGAGGTCGTTTTCCCTGCACGCTTCTTCCATAGCTATCCGAAAACCGCCAATGCCACAAAATAGGTCAATAAATTTTATTTTTTCCATTGTCGTACAATTAAGATTTCGCCAAATTTAAGTTTTTTGTCGGTTTGCGAAGTCGTTAAAGTACACATTTTTTCAACCGTTTTTGTTAGTGGTGTCCGCTCTAATAAAATTGCCTACAACGTCCGCCGGTATGCGCAGTTGCCGCTTCAAGGCGCTTTCGTCTCGGGTTACCCACTGATGATGCCAAGTGAGCAA
>JAAYAN010000035.1 GCA_012719345.1 Ignavibacteria bacterium
AAAACAAAGACCGCTATATATTAAAAATAGCTCTGGCAAGACAAAGAAGAAAATGGTTCAAAGGTTTATGGGATACTGCCGATAACTGTTCTCTACCCTTCTTTGCCCCTATTGCTTAATCTGGGTTTATCCAACAGGGACGTAAATTATACAGTTCAAGGTACTGATAACGGAGCTACAATACAGGGTTATTTGCCAAAAGCCTTTTCTGTTTCCCGTACAGATAACACGGAATTCAGCGGAACAGTAAATGCCGGAATACAAAATTATATAGTAGATCAAAACACCGGGACAGTAACCGCTCCTTTAACACAAACCGTTGCCGGTAAAGAGTACTTGTATTCTTACTGGACAGATGCAAATTATGCCCCGCAGGAAGACTATTATGGATATACTGATTATTTATGGGATGACATACCCGTAGATAATTCAAAAGTATTAACGCCTACAAATAATGTAACTGTTAATCCATATTACAAAGCCAATATGCGAACCTCAAATAATGGCACTTATGGCGTTTGCGGACAAACAAAAGTGGTTAAAGATGAAGATGATAATATTTATGCAGTTTACGACAGCGGGAACAAGATTTGGCTGCAATACAGCGACGATGGCGGTTCAACCTGGAAACTTACAAATTACGGCAGACCGATAGTTTTTGAAGAAGCCAAGGGCGCTACAATAAGTACTCTATCGGATGCATATGGGAATGATCCTTTGGTAGCCGCTTACCAAAGAAAACCGAGAGCCGGAACCGGTGAAACTTTTAATTATTGCATTGCAATTGCATATTTAGAAGAATCGACAACCGGGGTTAGCATAAAAGCTGAAAAAGTACTTTACGAAGAATATACAGTTCCATATACATTTGCAGCTCTTCCAATGGTTGTAACAGGTCACAATAAATTTTTTGTTGCTTGGATTGGTAATGCCCAAAATCCTGGGATTAACTATGCCTATGGTAATTCCTTAAAAGATTGTGTCACTTATGTTGACCCTAATGGAGGACCCACTGTTTACGACTATTTCTTAACGATTAGTGGCAATGGCATAATCCCGACAACAAGCGCAAGTTCGGTTTATCCTGCTTTAGCAGCCAGAGTGATTGGTACTAGCACTTACGAATGTCATTTGGCTTGGCAGCAAAACCGCGGTTACGGGGACCATATCGAATATCAGGAAATTATTATAGACGATAATGTTATTTCATTTTCACCAAAAGCATTCCCGTCTTCCTATGCAGCCACTTCTGCCGGTAAAGGACCAAACCATCACAATTATTACCCTACAGTTGCAGTTAATAATGCAGGAGAAGTAATATGCAGTTGGTCAGCAATAAATAACAGCACTTACCAGGCAAGACCTACCCGCAGAAATAAAAACAGTAACGATACCTGGCAATCAACTTTTTATTTCTACGAATCTGCATCACCCGGAACAATTACTCTTACTCAAAGTGAGTGGAAGGATAACAGCAATTTTATTGTCGGCTGGCAAAAAAATGATATTTCAAGATATAAACTTTCAGATGCAGGCTCAACAATTAAAAGTTTTAATCTTCCTGTTAATAATGGCGCACAGTTTTTTCTTGCCCCCGGCAACGTATTTAAGGCAATGGCTCCAAGCATCACTCCTCCGGCTGCAATTAACATTTCGTCTCAGGCTGTGCTATCAAAAAGCAGCGAACGTTTAAATACAGCAAGAGAAGGAACAGTATATACAGATTCAACATCTTTCTTTTTTTCAATCGGCGATATTTTGCTTGATGGAACTTCTATTGATTTTAGTCCGGTACCCGATACGCTTCAAATTAAATCATCAGCAGATCTAAACAAAATATTAGAAACACCTAGTTTTATTCTAAATGATAATTCACAATTATATTATTCGGTTGGATATGGGGTAAATGACATTGAGAATGCTGAAAGAACTTTAGCCGCAAACGATGGAATTAATTTCCGGGTTGAATTAGTTGAGGCGGCATCCGGAAATATAATTGGTATGTTTGACGATGTAAAATACAACAAAGAAAACTTAAAAGAGTACACTAATATAGCCTACAAAGTTAATACAGATGGCATTGGGAAAAAGAAAGTAAAATTGAGACTTGTAACCGGAACAAAAGGAAATTCTAAAAAAGCTTATTCGGTTGCTGATATTTATAACAGTGAAGAAGGTTTGGCTAAATCATCAACTCCAATTGAAGTGGAATTTATGGGCTCGCTTGCCGTGGATAACTACGCACTCGAACAGAACTATCCAAACCCGTTCAATCCAAGCACGACAATTAAATACCAGATACCTGAAAACGGGATGGTAACGCTTAAAATATTCAACATATTGGGTGAAGAAGTTGCAACTTTGGTAAACGATTTCAAGACCACCGGAAAATACGAAGTTAAGTTCGACGCTTCAAATCTTGCTTCCGGCGTTTATGTTTACCGAATAAGCGCAGGCGATTTTAATGCTTCGAAGAAAATGTTACTGCTAAAATAAGGAAATACTTCCGGTTAGTTTAATAGAAAATGCTAATTTGGCTTTTAGAAAAAAGACAAAGTAAGCGGAAAAGACTAACCGGAGGTAAATATGTATACAACGTATA
>JAAYAN010000008.1 GCA_012719345.1 Ignavibacteria bacterium
GTAGCAGATCATCCAACAACTTTGTTTGTTCTTCTGTGGTAAGTTGTGAGAATATCGATTTTATTTCTTTTTGTTTTTCCATATTCTAATATAATCTTTTATTGCTGTTTTTCATAGAACTAAGCCGATTTTACTAATCGATCCGTCAAAATATAGATTTATTAACATATTTGGTTTTAATTTAATTTTCTTTGTTATTATCCGAATATTATCTATAAATCAAATAAGTATTTGGAGAATTTATGGCAGATGTTTGTCCCAGTGCAGATAAGTGTCCGATTTTTTCAGGTGTATTAAAGGGTAAAGAAATTACTTCTAAAAATTACAGACTTCAATATTGCGAAAACGGAATTGTTGGCAGAAACAACTGTAAAAGATGGCAGTGTAAAAACAAGTTTGGTAAAGTCCCCGAACAGCTGTTGCCAAACTCAAAAAAAACATTGGAAGAAATTGCTGCAGAAAATAACTGGTAAAAAAAATAATAGTTTTTGTAACTGATTGGTATTTATTAATGCTAATCAATTTTGTGTTTTCGTTTCATCAGGCATAACTGCCCGTTGGAATAAATAAATGGTCTGTATGAAACAAACTATCATTTTTAAAATAATAGTTATTCTAGGTAAGATATATCAAAAAAAGATATGTTGAATAATTATAATATTTATAGGAATGTTTGTTATTCTTAGAAAATAAAAGACACAACAAACCCAATGGACAAAAAAAGGGAATAATATTAGCAAAGGAATAAAAGTAAAGCTTAAAGGCGGGGAAGTTGGCAGGGTAAAAGAGATTTGTGAATGATACTTTATATAGACGGAGACGCTTTCCCGAATTTGTTAAAACCTGTAGTTCTCAGGGCGATACTGAAACATTCGATATCAACTGTTATTATTGCAAACAAGCGCGTAACTATCGGCATTTCAAAAAATATTACGAATATTCAAGTCGGCTCCGGACCGGATGAAGCTGATAATAAAATTGCAGAATTAGCAACCGAAGGCGATTTGGTAATAACATCCGATATTCCGCTTGCAGACCGAGTAATTGATAAAAAGGCATTTGTAATTGATCACAGAGGCAGATTTTATGATGCCGATAATATTAAGCAGGCATTGGCAATCCGTAACCTGATGCAGGAAATCCGGGATGGCGGCGAAACTTTGAAAGGGCAGAAATCAATAAGCGGAAAAGCCGTGCGCGAATTTGCAAATCAACTAAACCAATTTTTGAGAAAAAAGCTAAAATGACTTTTTCGATTAAGATCAAGGTTTAAGACTATGAGTAAGAATCATCCTATCTAGGTGTTAGCATTCAGCCCTTTTTTGTCCCCTCTTGAGAGGGGATTAAGGGGGTGTGTGAATATTCAAAAGGCTGATAAGTTGTAAATACAAAGTATCTTTATCCTACGCTTTTTGCCGGACAAACAATCATTAAAAATTCCCCGAAAAAAACTCGGGGCAGGCAGAACTCAGAACTCAAAATTCCCGAGTACGATTATGATTAGGATTATGAGCAAGATTAGGCGTCGAAAAAAAACTCTTCAATAAGACTTTTTTTCCCTTATTTTTACTTTATGAATTTTAACCGGCAAATAGAACTCCTTTCTCCTGCAAAAAACGCAGATTACGGGATTGCTGCAATTAATTGCGGAGCGGATGCGGTTTATATCGGCGCTCCTAAATTCGGCGCACGCGCTGCTGCCGGAAATTCACTTGAAGATATTTCAAAGCTTATAAAATATGCTCATAAATACAGGGTAAAAGTTTATTCCGCGCTAAATACAATCCTTTTCGATAATGAAATATCTGAAGCGGTAAAAATTATTAACCGGCTTTATGAAGAGGGGATTGATGCAATTATTTTTCAGGATATGGCTTTGCTCGAAGTTGAACTTCCGCCGGTTGCACTGCATGCTTCTACTCAAACGCACAATTACCAAACCGAAAGAATAAATTTTCTTGACCGGCAGAACATTCAAAGAATTATTCTTGCCAGAGAACTTTCTTTGGAAGAAATTAAGAATATTAAAAAAGAGACAAAATGTGAGCTTGAATATTTCATTCACGGGGCTTTGTGCGTGTGTTTCAGCGGACAATGTTATTTAAGCAATGAAATAGGCGGAAGAAGCGCGAACAGGGGAGAATGTGCCCAGCCTTGCCGGCTTTCGTATAATTTACTGGATTCATCGGGAAATATAATTGTAAAGGACAAACATCTTCTTTCACTTAAGGATTTGAACCTGTCTACTCATCTTTACGAACTGATTTCCGCAGGGATTTCTTCCTTTAAAATTGAAGGAAGATTGAAAGACCTGGCTTACGTGAAAAATATAACTGCTTACTACAGGCGTAAACTTGATGAAATTCTTGAAAATATGCCGGATTATAAAAAATCTTCTACCGGAAAATCCGAAATAAAATTTGAGCCCGATCCAGATATTACTTTTAACCGGGGTTTTACAACGTATTTTTTCAACGGGAGAAAAGAGAATATTTCATCGATGGATTCGCCAAAATCTAAGGGGAAGTTTATCGGGAAAGTAATTAAAACTTCTGATGATTTTTTTGTGATTGATACTGAGGTTCAGCTTTCAAACGGGGACGGACTTTACATTTTTAAGGATGAAACGGAAATCTGCGGGATGTACATAAATAAATCCGAAAAGAATAAAGTATTTAAGGATATATCGATTAAAATTCCGGAAGGAGCTGAAGTTTACCGTAATCTTGATTCTGCATTTATGAAAGCAATTAACCGTAATGATGAGCAGAGAAAAATAGCTGCTGATATTGTTATTTCCGGAATTGAAAAAGGAATTAAAATTAAACTGGAATTTCAGGAAGCGTTTGAAAACAGTTTTGTTTATGAATCGGAATTTGAAGTACAAATGGAAACTGCTTCAAATCCAGAGAAAATGAAAGAGACAATCATTAAACAATTCAGTAAAAGCGGGGATTCGGTTTTTGAGATTGAAAATGTAAAACTTGAAATGAGTGAGATCTATTTCCTGAAGGTTTCGGCAATTAACGAAATCCGCCGGAATTTTATAAATTTAGCCGAAGAAGAGTTAATTAAAACACACCCATTTGAGCGCAGAATAAAAACCGGTAATGATGTTTTGTATTTTGAAAAGAAAATAAAATATAACGGAAATGTTGTTAACCGGTTATCGGAAAAATTCTATAAAAATCACGGTGTTGAATCAATTTCAAAAGGACCGGAAATATCTGGCAGTGATGCAAATATTGCATTAATGACATGCAAATACTGCATAAAAAATGAATTGAATATTTGTCCGAAAGATAAAAACAGCAAAGAAATAAAATTGAATGAACCGCATTTCCTTGAAAATGAATACGGGAAATTCCAGCTTAAATTTGACTGTTCAAAGTGTGAAATGCAAGTAATTAAAACGTAAAAAGTTAAAAATATTTTTAGAACTTGCCCAAAATATATTTATACCGATTGACTTTTCAACGGGAAGAAAGTATATTTTATAAAAGATTAAAGAAAGGGTAAGCTTATGTCAAACGCATATTTTAAAGTGCCCGCACCCATAAATGAACCGGTTTTAAGTTACAAACCCGGAAGTCCGGAAAAAGATACTCTTAAGAAAAAAATATTGCAGATGAAATCGGAAAACCTCGATATTCCTATAATCATCGGCGGAAAAGAAATTCGCACAGGAAATATTGCAGAAATGAGAATTCCTCACGAACATTTACATATTCTTGGAACATATCATCAAGCAGGTGATGCTGAAGTAAAACTTGCAATTGATGCTGCACTTAAAGCCGGAAAAGAATGGGCTGAAATGCCCTGGGAACACAGAATTTCAATTTTCCTGAAAGCAGCAGAATTGCTTTCGGGAAGCTGGCGTGCTACTTTAAATGCTGCTACAATACTGGGACAATCGAAAACCGTATATCAAGCGGAAATTGACGCCGCTTGCGAACTTATTGATTTTTTCAGATTCAATGCCCATTATATGACCGAAATTATGAGCGGTCAGCCATATTCGCCAAAAGGAATGTGGAACAGAGTTGAATACCGTCCGCTTGAAGGATTTGTTTTTGCTGTAACCCCGTTTAACTTCACTTCAATTGCCGGAAATCTGCCGACTGCTCCCGCGATGGTTGGAAATGTAGTTTTGTGGAAACCTGCATCAAGCGCGGTATATTCCGCGTATCATATAATGAAATTACTTCAGGAAGCAGGATTGCCAGACGGCGTAATAAATTTTATTCCCGGCTCGGGAAGCAAAGTAGGGAATCCGGTTATGGCAAGCGCCGATTTAGCCGGAATCCATTTTACAGGATCGACTTCAGTTTTTCAGAATATGTGGAAAACAATAGGGAATAATATTGCGAATATGAAATATTATCCTAGAATAGTTGGAGAAACCGGCGGTAAGGATTTTATTTTTGCGCACAGCAGCGCTGATGTTGAAGCCTTGGTTGTTGCAGCGCTTAGAGGAGCTTTTGAATATCAGGGACAGAAATGTTCTGCTGCTTCAAGAATGTACATTCCAAAATCAATTTGGCAGGAATTTAAGGAAAAGTACGTAGCGGAAGTTTCCAAAATAAAAATCGGCAGTCCAGAGGATTTTACAAATTTTATGAGCGCGGTTATTGATAAAAGCGCTTACGAAAGCATTACAGATTACGTAAAATTTGCAGAGAAATCCCCTGAAGCCGAAATAATTACCGGCGGAAAATTCAGCGATGAAAAGGGATATTTTATCGAACCGGCAACAATTGTAACTGCAAATCCAAAGTTCAAAACAATGGTAGAGGAAATATTTGGTCCGGTTCTCACAATTTATGTTTACGATGACAATAAATTTGATGAGGCACTTGAACTTTGTGACACATCAACCCAGTATGCGCTTACCGGCGCTATATGGGCGCAGGAAAGAGAGATGCTTGTTAAGATGGCGGACAAGCTTAAAAACGCCGCGGGAAATTTCTATTTCAATGATAAACCGACTGCGGCTGTGGTTGGTCAGCAGCCTTTCGGCGGGGGAAGAGCTTCCGGTACAAATGATAAAGCCGGCAGCGCTATGAATCTTATGAAATGGATGTCAGTCCGGACGATGAAGGAAACATTCGATCCTCCAAAAGACTGGCGCTACCCGTTTATGGAAGGGGAGTAGAAAGTTATAAAAAAGCCGTAAAGTAAATTGTCATCTCAACCTTAAAGGTCGCTGGTTTTTTGACCTTTAAGGTTTGAAAATAAGATAGAAACTCAAAACATTCAAACCCAAACCTTTAAGAAAGAAACAAGTTTTCTTAAAGGTTTTTCAACAAACACAATCCTTAGTTTGTTTTTTATTAGTTTTTCGGTTCTAAATTACAGAGGCGTGAAATAATTTAATTGAATATACAAATAATACTCTCTATATTTGCAGGGTAAGTCCAATAATATTGGACATACATTGCAATATATGAGAGTAATACAAAAAATAAGACAAAGCATAAATAAAGAAGTATTTAATTACACTCAAGTAATTGATTCGCTAAAAGATTACAAAAAGCCGCGTGATGTAATTAATGGGCTCTTAAAGAAAGGCGATTTAATAAGGGTAAAAAAAGGTTTGTATGTTTTCGGTGATAATTGGCGCAGAGAACCATACTGCAAAGAGTTGCTGGCAAATTTGATTTATGGACCATCGGTAATAAGCTGCGAATACGTGCTTTCAAATTACGGGTTAATTCCGGAGCAGGCTAAAACATTAACTTCAATAACCACAGGCAGGTCGCGTAAATTTGAAACACCTCTTGGAAATTTCAGTTACAAACAGTTAAGCAACCAAAGATTCGGATTTGGTTTAGAGATTCACGAAGCGGGAAATAGCAAATATTTTACTGCAAATCCAATTAAGGCGTTGGCAGATAAAATATGGTTTGATAAAAGATTTATGCCCACTTCACTAAAGTCATATTCATCATATTTATTTGATGATTTACGCATTGATGAAGAAATACTAAAAAACTATATTGACCTGATTTTCCTTGAGCAGCTTGTAAAAGTTTATTCTGCCAAGAAAATTAATTGGTTAGCAGAATTTTTAATAAAGGAATTTTCTATTAAATGAACGATATTTTAAAACAGCTAATTTCGAAACCTTTGCCTGATACTGAGCGTGAGATTTTGCAGTTATTACGAGAATCTCTTCAATCATTAGCATTGTTAGCGTTATGGCGTTCTAATTTATTTGAACATGCTGCTTTTTATGGCGGAACGGCGTTACGCATACTTTACGGTCTTGATAGATTCTCGGAAGATTTAGATTTTTCGCTTTTAAAACCAGATCATAACTTCACATTTGATAAATACAGCGGCTCAATTATCAGGGAATTGGAAGCTTTTGGATTTAAGGTCAGTTTTGAAGTAAAAAAGAAAAATACTAATTCTGAAATTGAATCAGCTTTTATTAAAACAAATACACTGCAACAGTTAATTGTTATTGAAACTCCTTCAAGTATTACTTCGCAATTCGATAAACAGAAAATACTGAAAGTAAAATTAGAAATAGATACGAATCCGCCACCCGGGTTCAATACAGAAATGAAATACGTTTTTTCCCCGATTCAGTTTGCAGTTAAATCTTTTACTCTGCCTTCTCTTTTTGCTGGTAAAATGCACGCAATGCTTTGCAGAAAATGGGTAAGCCGCGTAAAAGGAAGAGATTGGTATGACTTTATCTGGTATATTAGCAAGCACCCGGAATTAAATCTTAAGCACCTCGAAATCAGGATGAGGCAGTCCGGCGATTATAGTAATGAAGAAGTTTTAACAGAACTTCTTTTTCGTGAAATGCTGAATAATGCAATAGATAAACTTGATGTAGAAAAAGCGAAAAACGAAGTTGACCCATTTGTTGATAACCAAAGATCGTTAGACCTTTGGTCGAAGGAGTTCTTCAAAGCTGCCGCAGAAAAAATAATTATTGTATAATTTCGCTTAAAGATACATCCGAACCTCCCAAAAGATTGGCGGTATCCTTTTATGGAAGGGGAATAGAAAATTCAACCTTAAAGGTCGCTGGTTTTTTTGACCTTTAAGGTTAGAAAATAAGATTGAAACTCAAAACATTCAAACCCAAACCTTTAAGAAAGAAACAAGTTTTCTTAACGGTTTCTTCAAAAATAATTATCACTTTTTAACAAAAATTTAAAACAATACAATCATATCATTGTTTTTATTTTTATATATTTTACGTTCTAGTTATAAAAATAAGCGAATAATTCCAGTAATTAAAGCATAAAAAATTCTTTTTTTCATTAACAAAACAAGAGGAGCTTATGAAACTTAAACTAACAATTTTATTAATCTGTTTTTTCAGTATAATTTGTTATGCCGGTATAGGTATCGGTTATTCCGATACAGGGAGTTTGCCGGTAGAATTAACAACTTTCTCCGCAGATTACAACAGTGGCGGTATTTCGCTAAACTGGACAACAGCTACAGAAGTGAATAACCACGGTTTCGCGGTTGAACGGTCAACGGTTAAGGGTGAATGGTTAGAAGTTGGATTTATTGCAGGTGCAGGAAATTCAAACAGCCCAAAAGTATATTCTTTTACTGATAACACTCCGGCAGCTTCGACTACGCTCAGCTACCGGTTGAAACAAATTGATCTCAACGGTTCATTCACTTATTCAAAAGAAATTACTGTTGATGCTGCGGCTCTGCCTTCAGAATATTCATTGGAGCAAAACTATCCTAATCCGTTCAATCCAACAACAACAATCAGTTATCAATTACCAATGAACAGTATGGTTACACTTAAAGTTTATAATGTGCTTGGTAAAATAGTTGCCGAGCTTGTAAACGAAAATCAGGGAGCAGGAAACTATGAAGTTACATTTGATGCAAGCCAATTAAGCAGTGGAATATATTTTTACCAGATTCAGGCAGGTGAATATATCGCAGCACAAAAAATGATTTTGATGAAATAAGGAAATACTTCCGGTTAGTTTAATAGAAAATGCTAATTTGGCTTTTAGAAAAAAGACAAAGTAAGCGGAAAAGACTAACCGGAGGTAAATATGTATACAACGTATAGCAGTTTATA
>JAAYAN010000036.1 GCA_012719345.1 Ignavibacteria bacterium
GAAAGAGAAGGCGGAATTACAAACAGTATTGTAGAAAGACAAGTTAAAAACGGATTGGCAGGAATTTCTGAAGCGGATTTAGGCAACATTATTATTGCTTACGAACCTGTTTGGGCTATTGGTACAGGCAAGGTAGCATCTAAAGAACAGGCGCAGGAAGTTCACGCATTTATACGCAATTTGATTAAAAGCCTTTATTCGGGAGAAGCAGCCGAAAAAATTATTATTCAGTACGGCGGCAGTGTTAAACCTGATAATGCTAAAGAACTGCTTTCGCAGCCGGATATTGATGGTTCACTTGTAGGCGGTGCCTGCTTAAAAGCAGATTCGTTTATGGCAATAATTCAATCAGCATAAAATTTTAGAAGCCCTGTAATCCAGGGCTTTTTTATTTAAATATATTTTTATCCGGGAAACCGATTTGACAGATTACAGAACCGTTAATTATTGGGTAAAAAAGTTAAACCTTAAACCTCACCCCGAAAGTGGATATTATTCCGAAATATATCGCTCGGAGGAAAAGATATCCAAAAACTATCTTCCTGAAAGATATTCGGGTGGCAGATGTTTTGGCACTTCAATTTATTATTTAATAGTTGCTGGAAAAGCATCAAAATTTCATAGGATTAAATCGGATGAGATATGGCATTTTTATGATGGACAAGTTATTGAAATCCATATCATCGATGAAAACGGCAGCTATAAAAAAATTAAATTAGGTAGAAACCCTGAAAACAACGAGCAATTTCAAGCGGTTATAGAAAGAAATAGCTGGTTTGGTGCGATTGTTGTAAACGACAAAGATTATTCCTTGATTGGCTGTACTGTTGCTCCGGGTTTTGATTTTGATGATTTTGAACTTGCCGACAGGAATAAATTATTGGAAAGATATCCCGAAAAAAGGGAAATCATTGAAATTCTGACATAAATCACTAAAAATTGTTACGTTTTAGAGGATAATAACTTTTAATTTCAGGAAAATATAAATGAGTTTGTAAAATTTTAAATTTATTGAAAACATGTGAAATAGTTACAAAACAAATGAAGAATTTTAGTAGTTTATTAAACTAAAATTAAAATTTATTTGCATAATAAAAGCAGGAATTTTAATAGAAATTTTCGAATTAAATAAATCCTTGAGGTAGAGATGAGTCTTAAGCATCGTTTAAAAAGTAAGTCAGCCCCCGATGTCTCATTTATAGGCAGAAAAAATATTGTAAATGAATTTTTATCAGAATGGGACAAACCGATTGATCAGGAACCGCAGTTTATTTTTAATATTTACGGACCTCCCGGAATTGGTAAATCGATACTTTTCAATCATTTGGTTCAATATGTTTCGGATACAGATTACGTATGTAAGCTTGATGCGAATTTTAATAATCTTTCAAATCCGTTAAGTATTATTTCCGGAATAATTGAAAATACAAAGCTTAAGAATGCAAAAGTAGAATTCAAAAAAACTCATTCTTTGTTATCCCGCTTAGAACAAATTGTTGGCGGAGAAGCCAAAAATTGGAAAGAAATTCCACATCCTGTTATTACTCAAGGTTCAGGAACGGGGCAGAGCATTAACTTGAAATCAGCCGGTACAGTTTGGACAAGTTTGGATAGCGGACAAGATGACGGGCTTATTTCCGATCCATTGGGAGTAATTACAAAACAGCTTATTCAGGAAATAAATGAATATTGCAAAGACAATCTAAAATTTTTAATAGCATTCGATACTTTCGAAAAAGTCCCCTATGAAGTAGACAGCTGGCTGATTAAAAGATTTTTAAGTGAACCAGTTCCTTTTGAAGTGGATTTAAGACTTATTATTTCTGGAAATGATTCGTTAAAATTCAGAGACAGAGCTTGGTATGAAGAGTGGGGCGACCAGACAAAATGCGTTGAATTAGATGGTTTTACTTTATCAGACAGCGCTGATTTCTTAAAGATAAGAAAAAATCTTTCTGATGAGAAAACCGTTAAATCAATAACTCAGGTTCTAAAGGGTACGCCTTTCTGGATGGAAGTATGGTCTGAAAGCGGTGTAAATCTGGATGCTCTTGTTTTTATGACGAAAACATCTCCTGTTGATAACTACTTTTTTGAAATGATTCCCGAAGAAAAGCAAAAAGAATGGGTTCGCAAGGCTGCGTTTTATACCAACTTTTCCAAAGAATCCTTAAATATTCTTTTTGAAGCAGAAACAAAAGATGCTTTCGACTGGCTCATTAAGCAATCGTTTGTAAAAACTGAAGACGGAAAGCATTATAAAATTAAAAATATTATCCGCAATCAGGTTTTATTAAATACCTATACGCGCTCGCAGAAAGTCTTGGCAAAATCAGTTGAAAAATTATATCAATATTACGAAAGCCAGTTAAAATTGCCTTTGAAAGATTGGATTGATCTTAAAATTCAACTCAAGATTTCGAAAAACGATTTAGCGTTTCTGGAATATGCAAGTTATTATCTGGCATTGGCCAATTCCGAAATAAGCAACGATCACCTTGATATGATTCTACGTGTATCTGATTATAATATCGAAGGATCAATATCTCTATTTACTTCGGCATTTAAAGCTTTGCAGGATTTGGATATAAAGCCTACTGACAGAGATTTAATAGCATTAAAAGCTGTTAATTTGTTTACTTTAAAAATAACAGAAAACGATCTTAAAGACGCTCAGCAACAGCTCGAAACAAAAGTATACAGCAAATATCAGAAATCTATATTGCTTAATAGAATTGCATCTTGCTACTATTATAAGCTTGATAATCAGGATCTAGCTATAAAAACGCTTGGAGAAGCTGCCGATCCTAAAGTTGGATACGAAAGAGCATTACTTCTTAAATCAACAATTTTACAAGATTCTGATTCTGATGCAGTACTTGAAGCTACACGCATTATCCTTGAAAATAATTCTAATCACGAAGAAGCATTGACAATTCGTGCAAAATGTTTTAACCGTATCGGTCAGTTTAATGAAGCAATAGAATGTTACAGAATTATAGTAAAGCTCGATCCAAATAATGCTGCAGCATACGAAAGTTTGGCAATAAGCCTTACAAATTCAGGTAATGCAGCAGAAGCAATTAAGCAGCACGAAAAGGCAATAAAACTTGAAGAAAATAATCCTACAATATTAATGAATTGGGGATTTAATCTTGCTGAAATAAGTAAACACGAAGAAGCTATAGAAAAATTTAAAAAAGCAGATGAATTTGATCCGAACAATAAAATTGTTCCAATATTATGGGGACAGAGTCTTGCTAATACAGGAAAATTCGATGATGCAATAGCAAAATTTGAGAAAGCAGCAGAGGTCGATTCGTCAAATAAAATTGTTTATCCTTTATGGGGAAACTGTTTAACAGAACTTGGAAGGCACGAAGAAGCTTCGAAGAAATATGAAAAAGCAATTGACCTTGATAACCAGAATGCATTTGCATATGGATTTTGGGGATACAGTTTATCAAAACAAGGAAAACATCAAGATGCTGTTAAGCAGTATGCAAAAGCAATTGAGCTTGATCCAAACAATATTTTTGTTCTTAAAAATTGGGCAAGATCGCTTACTGAAATAGGAAATTACGAAGAATCAATTAAACGGTATCAGCGGGCAATTGCGCTTAATCCAAATGATTCGGAAGTTCATAGAGAATGCGGAAATTGTTATTATAAGATTAATCAGCTGCGTGAAGCTATTGAAAGCTTCAGACGTGCCGTTTCGCTTGACGGGAAGGATTCGGAATCTTACAGAAATCTTGGACTTTCACTTACAAAAATCGGACAGCACGAAGAAGCTGTTAAATGTTACCAAAAAGCAATTGAACTTAATCCGAAAGATGAAATGGCATACGGCGATTGGGCAGGAAGCCTTGCAAGTCTTGGCAGGTTCGATCAGGCAATCGAGAAATTCAAAAAAGCCATCGAAATTAATCCGGAAAACTCGTTACTATATCGTCAGTGCGGTTTAAGTTTTGCAGGATTAAGAAAGCACGAAGAAGCAATAGAAATGTACGTAAAAGCTGTTGAACTCGATTCAAAAGATTTTACGGCGCTTGGAAGTTGGGGAAGCAGCCTTACAGCTTTAGGGCGGCATAAAGAAGCTATCGAGCAATTTGAAAAAGCCGTTAAACTTAATCAAAACGATGCGGTTCTTTATCGTCTTTTTGGTATAAGCAATGCAAATCTTGGCAATCATAAAGAAGCAGTTGAGAAGTTCCAAAGAGCAATTGAACTTAATCCTAAAGATGCAATTTCTTTGGCAGCTTGCGGATTAAGCCTTGCAAATCTGGGCAAACATAAAGATGCTGTAGATAATTACTATAAAGCAATTGAATTAAATCCGAATAATGCAGTAGTTTACAGAAATTGCGGATTAAGTCTAGCAAATTTGAATAAAAGAGAAGAAGCAATTGTAAATTATAAAAAATCGATTTCACTTAATCCGAATGATCCTGTTACTCATCGTAACTGTGCCCTCAGTCTGGCAAAAATAGGAAATCACGAAGAATCACTTGTAAACTATAAAAAATCAATTGAACTTGAACCGGAAGATGCTTCCACTTTAAGAAATTACGGATTCAGCCTTGCAAGTCTCGGAAAGCATCAAGAAGCTGTTGATAATTATGAAAAAGCTATCACAATCAGCGATAAAGATCCTGTTACTTTCAGAAATTGTGGAATAAGCCTTTCAAGTTTAGGGAAGTATTTGGAATCAATTGATAAATATACAAGAGCTTTTGAATTGGATCCTTCGGATGCTGTTTCTTTCAGGAATTGCGGAATAAGTTATGCAAAACTCGACAATCACGAAGATGCTATCAATTTACTTGAAAAATCCATTGCTATCAACACAAGTGACCCTCTTGCTTTTAAGAGCTGTGCGCAGAGTCAGGCAGAACTTGGCAGACATGAAGATGCTATTAAAAATTACAGCAAATCTCTTGCTCTCGATCCGAGCGATGCAGTATCGTTTAAGAATTGCGGTTTAAGTCTTTCAAAATTAGGCAAATACAAAGAAGCGGTAGATAATTTCAGAAAGGCCGTTGGAATTGATCCTCGAGATGCTGAATCAATCAGGTATCTTGGATTATGTCTGGCTAAATTAAACAAATTTGCAGATTCGCTCGATTTTTATCACAGAGCTGCCGAACTTGATCCTACAAATGCTGTAACCTTTGCTAATTGGGGTATTGCGCTAACAAAATTAAACAGGTTGAAGGAATCAATAGAAAAATACGAAAAAGCTTTATCTATCGATCCCAATTTTCAAAGTGCCGAAGTTTTTTCTAATTGGGCATTCAGTCTTGCAGAATTAGGACAGCACGAGCAATCTCTCGACAAATTCGAGAAAGCAACTGAAATGGATCCAGAAAATGCAGAAAACTATTTGAACTGGGGATTGAGTCTTGTTAAATCCCGCAAATATGCCGAAGCAGTTGAGAAGTTTCATAAATCAATCGAGTCCGATCCTAAAAATATTATTGTTCATTATAATCTTGGAATATCGTTGCGTAATTTACGCAAATACGAAGATGCAATTGATGAATTTCAAATAGTTACAGAAATAGATCCTAATCATGCTGATGCATATTACATGTGGGGAGATATTCTTTGCACACTTAACAGGAATGAAGGCGCAATTGATAAATTCCAGATTGTTACGGAAATCGATTCGAAATATGCAGCCGCATATCTTGGCTGGGGAATGGCATTGCTGAATATGGGCAGCGACCAGGAAGCTCTTGCCCGTTTTGAAGAAGCAATTGAAATTGATTCGAATAACGCCGATTCGTATGTAGGCTGGGGTATTTGTTTAGCTAAACTTAATCACGATAAAACTGCTATAGAGAAATTTGTTAAAGCAAATGAGTTAAATTCGAATAATGCAAAATTATATGATAATTGGGGAATGAGTTTAGCCAAATTGGGACTTTACGAAGATGCGGTTAGTAAATTTCAGCAGGTAACAAAGATAGATCCGAATTACGGTGATGTTTTCATTCACTGGGCAATCAGTCTTGTTAAAATCGGCAAGCACGAAGAAGCAATCGAAAAATTTCATCAAGCTATTAAAATTGATCCGCTTAATCCTGAAGCCTATCATAATCTTGCTATCAGTTTGGTTAACCTGCGTAAGTTTAATGAAGCCCTTGGCAATTATGAAAAAGTTACTGATCTTGATCCAGGGAACAAAGATGCATTCTTCGGCTGGGGAATGTGCTTGACAAATTTAGGAAAATTTGACGAAGCAATTGATAAATTTGAAAGAGTTATTAAGCTTGACAACCGAAATGCCGAAGCTTATTACGGACTTGGTTTTGCTTTAGCTAAGTTAGGTAAAGACGAAGAAGCTTTGGATAAATTCAAATTGTCCACTCAAATCAATCCTAAAGAAGCAAATGCTTACGACAGCTGGGGATTAAGCCTTGCCAAACTTGGTAAATTTGAGGAAGCTAACAGGAAATTCAAAAAGGCAACTGAATTGAGTTCGCGTCATAAAGGAGCCTATTTGAACTGGGCAATGAGTCTTGTTAAAATGAATGACCACGATCAGGCAATTGATAAGTTCAATAAGGTTCTAAGCATCGATCCGAATAATCCTTTTGCATATTTCAGTCTTGGCAGAAGTCTTGATGCATTAAATAGATTTACCGAATCAGCAGAAGCTCTTAAGAAAGCTTCAGATCTTGATCCAAAAGCTGTTAAAGTAAGATCGAATTACGCTGTAGCATTATTAAAGAGCGGACAAATTGATGAAGCGAAAGCTGAATACGGAAGGATTTTCGAATTAGTTAGATCCGGACAAAATTCCGATAAAATAAAAGTTGCCAATAAAGCTGAATTCTTACAGAAGGCCGTTCTTTCTGACCTTGCTCTTGCTCAAAAAACTAGCGAAGGTGAAATTCTAAACAGAATTAATGGAGCAATTAAACTTGTTCAGGATGCAGCAAAAACAGTTTAATATTTAAGCAGATGATTTGTATAATAAAGTCCGGTAAATGCCGGACTTTTTTTTGAGAATCAGTTGCACAGATTGAAACGAAAAAGAAAATGATATTATAAATATTTGTATTTTTGCAAAAAAAGATAAAGATAATGGAAGATAAAACAGAAAAAAAGTATCGTCCGGATTGGCATCCGGAAAATGCCGGGGATGAATTTGCTGTAAGAGTAGTAAAAGGAAGTGAGCCGGGAAAACCAGAAATTATCAAACCTGAGATTAAAAGAAGACATTATGAAATTGATGATTACGCTGAGGGTGTTTTAAGAAACGACAGAACAATTTTAGCACGTACAATTACTTTAATTGAAAGTAATTCATCAAAACATCAGGCAATTGCAGAGGAAGTTTTAAAACGAATTCTTCCGTTTACTGGTAAATCTTTAAGGATAGGAATTACAGGTGTTCCCGGAGCCGGAAAAAGTACGCTGATTGAAGCTCTCGGTCTTTATCTTATAAAAAACGGGCATAAAGTTGCTGTTCTAGCTGTAGACCCGAGCAGCAGTGTAACAAAAGGTTCAATTTTAGGTGATAAAACGCGGATGGAAAAATTATCGCGCGAACAAAACTGTTTTATCCGTCCTTCCCCTTCGAGCGGAACTTTAGGGGGGGTAACTAAAAAAAGCCGCGAAACTATTCTTGTTTGCGAAGCGGCTGGCTTTGATGTAATATTGATTGAAACTGTGGGTGTCGGTCAAAGTGAGATAACAGTCCGTTCGATGGTGGATTTTTTTCTGCTTGTTATGATAGCCGGAGCTGGTGACGAGCTGCAGGGGATAAAAAAGGGTGTTATTGAAATTGCAGATGCCTTGCTCGTTAATAAAGCTGACGGTGAAAATAAAAAGAAAGCGGAGATAGCAAGAGCAGAATATTCTAATGCGCTGCATTATCTTCAGCCGGCAACTCCCGGGTGGAAATCGCTGGCTCATACGTGTTCAGCTGTTACCGGCGAAGGAATTCCTGAAATTTGGGAAATGATTAACAAATTCAAAGAAATAACTTCCGAATCAGGTTTTTTTGAAATGCGCAGAAAACAGCAGTCGCTTCAATGGACTTTTGATATGATTGAGGAAGAATTAAAAGACAGTTTTTACAAACATCCGAAGATTATTAAAATATTGCCTGAAATTAAAGAAAAACTGCTTCAGGAGAAAATTCTGCCGACAACTGCTGCTGATGAATTGCTTAATTTATTTAAGGAATAATACTGTTAATTTTGCTAATTTTTATTTTCGTTCTTCAGCATTTTTAACGTAAAAGCACCAATAGTAACAATCAGCAATGAAATAACTACCCAGAGCCATATTTTATTTGATTCCTTTTGAGAAATACCTGCAATAAGAATTTCTTCTTCCGATAGCTTGGCTTCATTTATATTTCCGGGAATTTTATCTTTGAAATTAACAATATCATAATTCGGAGCAGAGGAGTATTTGCTCCCGTAATAAATGAAATAGTCGGCATCTTCATCAAAACGAGCTTTTAAACTGTAAATTTTACCTTTTACCTCGGACGACGCAAAATTAAGCGGCTGATTATCCTGATTTCTTATAATAATTCTTATGTGCTTCGTTAAAATATCATCAAAAGAAAATTGATTGCTGCTAAGTGAAGAAACATATCCGCTTAAAAGATGCTGAAAATAAGGACGCGTACCTTTTTCAGTTTTAATACTGTCGAAAAGATACTCGATAACCACGGACCGGTAAAAATCAATTTTATCGGAAAAATTAAGTTTTAAAAATGAAACCGGAACAGCGTGTTTTAAAATTATATTTATTTCAGTATTATTCCTTTTTTTTTCAGAATAATCAGCAGAAGTTTTAATAATCCGGTAGTTTCCGGAGTTAACTTTTTCTTCCGAAATAATTGCATTTTGAAATTTCGTTTCTTCATTGCTCTTTATCAAAAGGCGGAAATATCTGTACGAAGAATAATCGAAACGCAAGGTTGTAAAAACATAATCGGCATATTCATTTTTCATTGAAACAATTCTTGAATCTTTGCTGATAAGAAACCATTCATTCAAGTCCATACTTCCTTCAAGGTCAACCCGCCAGTCAAAATTATCCAGACTAAAGTTTAATTGAATTTTATTTATTGTTTTTGTTTCGCCGGCATCGAAAGTAAAATAATATCCGTTGGAATTATAAGATTTGTTTATAACCGAAAATTCTATTCGCTTTTCGGAAGAAACATCCTTATCAAAATCAATTATATAAGGAGCTTCAATAGTATCATTTCCTTTAAAACCGAAAATCCGTATATCCGAAAATTCTGTATTTAAGCGGGAATACATTTCGTCAGGCAGAATTATTTTTTGCCATTTGTTTGCGGCTGGTGTTATTTCTCTTCGGAAATTAAAATCGGATGGTTTACTAAAAATTGTAATTGAAATAAAAAGTAAACAGCAGCTAAAAATATTCTTATTCATTTATTATCACACTTTTATATTTGTTGTAAAAAAAGGAAGTCAATAATAGTAAAATTCCAAGCGAAACAAATACGATTGTTTTAGAAATTGTTGAAAGATGCGCAATATCGTAGAAGAAAAGTTTAATGAGTGTTGCAAAAAACAAAACTAAAGCTCCGATGCGCAGATGTTTTTTGTTTTTGAAAATTCCTATAATTATAAGCATAAGAGAACATATTCCCCATAAAATGCTTAAACCTAATTTATATGAATTTTGAGAACCGGCAAAATGCATCCAGTTCAGCAATTCGCTGCTTGCAATCCAAACAACTGCAGCAGCTGAAAGTAAATCCGTTGAAACTGATATAATATTATAAGGAAGAGTTTTCTTGAATGTAAAGAAACTAATTAGAATAAGATAAGCAGCAATTAAAAGTGAAATGTACCTGATAATAATATTAAAAATACCGGCTTTAAAATATTCTGTTCCGCCGGAAATGTAACTATCGCGGAGCTGGCTTAAAAATAAAAGTCCGAATGAAAGAAAAATAATCATACCAAAAATATTAAGTCCGAAATTTGTGTAGCCTGTAGTTATATTATTTAATTTTAATTTGCAGAATATTGTAAGGCAGGCAAGAAAAACAAGGAGATAATTAATCGACCAAACATTTCCGAACAGTTGAATATCGTTGTTAAAAACAGGTTTGTTAAAAGAATCGTGTTTGCTGAATGATATAATAGAATTAATTGTTTGCTGATGAAAATGATTTTGTATTTCCAGCATTCCGCCGAAGAGAATTGCGGCAAGAAAAAGGATTATAGATGATGTTCGTATGATTTTTGTAATATTTCTTTTCCCTGTAAGCTGACCTGTATTGATTTTTGATATGTAATAATTTAACGCAGATGCTGCAATGAAAAGAACAGTAACCAAAAAATTCAAATTAAAAATAGGGATTATATAACCTTCTTTATTAAAACTGTTATATTGAAAATATCCGTTTCCCCAATCCATTAAAAGGCTAATTGAAGAAATGAGTATAAGCGGAACAGCCATTTTTTCGTAAAAAGTTATTTGTCTTTTTATTCCTATCCAGAAAAGAACAACAGACTCGAAAATCCAGAAAAGCGTAACCCAATTGCCATCGAGCTGCACAGGTATTGTAATTGTGAGGAAAATAAGGACAAGCCCGGTAATCAGATAAAAAACACTTCTGTCGGCAAGTCTGTTTTTATAAATAGCCATACTTATCATTAAATGAATAACCGCATTCAGCAAAGTAAAAAGTCCAAGATAATCTTCACCAAAATACCCATCCGATATTATATTGAAACCTATGCCGTAAAATATAAATGAATTTGCAAGGACAAGGAAAATATCCGACGTTCGAAAAATTTCTTTGATTATTATTTTATTGGTAATAAAGGCGGCATAAAAAATTCCGAAAAACAAAAAGTTAAAAATAAATGCTGTGTTGCCATAGGTGTGGAAGTTATAGCTGAATGAAAACCAAAGCGAATAAATTAACCACGTTAAGATAAAAGAAAAGAATAAAAGCGGCTTCCAGACTTTTTTGATTGATATTACAAGAATTCCTGCATTTATAATTGCAAGATAACTGAATAAAATAACAATTTTCCCGGAGTTATCGCTTAAAAGAAAAGGTATAGCATAAGCTCCTGCAAGTCCTATAAAAGCTATAACCTGCTGATTATAATGTAATGCGGCAACAACTGTGAAAACCGTAAACATTACCATTATTATAAAAGCTGCAGCTTGCGGAAACATATCGTAAAAACTGTAGGCAATAAATGTTACAAAATAATTTATTGCCATCGATCCGCTTAATAAAACTGCGCTGAAGTTGTTATATTTTTCCTTTAATCGGATAGCTGTAAATAATAAACCCAAACCAAAAGCGTATGCAAGAATGATTCTTGTTAAAGGACTTATAAAATTATTATCAATTGCATATTTAGTCCCGATAAAAACACCGATTATTGTAATAATAATACCAATTTTGTTAATTAAATTTCCGCCAACAAATTCTTCGGTATTTTTCTTTTTTTCAACTTCAGTTTTCGTTTCGGGTAAAGAAAAAGTCTGGTCAGCTTTTTCGGTAACTAAAACTTCCGGTTCTTCATTTTGCGGTATGCTGAAAACATTAACATTTTCATCTTTTAAATTATCAAATTTCACAGTTTCCGAGACTTTCATCTGTGTTATTTCGGATTTCAATTTCTGAATTTCGGATTTCATCTCATCTTGCTTATGAGACATTCTTTCAATTTTATTCAGAAGTTCATCAAGCTTTTTCGGGTCAATTTCCATAGTTACCTAATAAAAGTAAAATGTATTTTAAAATTAAAAATATAAGATTGAATTTATAGAAAAAATTATCGAATAAAAACATCGCAGAAGGAATGTTATTTGAAAAAAATACTTTATATTCTATTTAGATTAAAATAATAACTATGCAGGAGTAAAAGTTATGAAAATTTTATTTATCGGCGGAACAGGAAATATAAGTACATCTGTAAGCAGACTATGTATAAGCAAAGGTATCGATTTATATTTGCTGAACAGGGGGGTTACAAAAAGAAAGATTGAAGGAGCTAAATACATTAATTGCGATATTAATGATTTTAACAGTGCAACCGAATTACTAAAAAATCACAAATGGGATTCTGTTGTTAATTGGATAGCATTTACAGAAAATGAAGTGCTTCGTGATTATGAATTATTTTATAAAAGTACAAAGCAATATATTTTTATAAGTTCAGCATCCTGTTATCAAAAACCTCCGGTAAATCCTTTTATAACAGAATCGACACCTCTGTACAATCCTTTTTGGGAATATTCAAGAAACAAAATTGCCTGCGAAGAAAGATTGAATGAAAAATACCGGGAAACTGGATTCCCTATAACAATTGTGCGTCCGTCGCACACCTACGATACAGCAATTCCTGTAGCTATAGGGGGATGGAACGATTATACAATTATTGACAGAATAAAAAAGGGCAAAAAGGTAATTATTCATGGCGATGGAACTTCTTTATGGACGCTTACACATTCAAAAGATTTTGCAAAGGGTTTTATCGGTTTAATTGGTAACGGACAATCAATTGGAAATGCTTTTCATATTACTTCCGATGAAGTGTTAAATTGGAATCAAATTTATAAAATAATTGCCGACTCATTGGAATGTGAATTAAATTATCTGTATATCACGTCCGAGCTTATTTGTAATTTAGAACCATCTCTTACAGGACCACTTTTAGGGGATAAATCAGCAAGTGTTCTTTTTGATAATTCAAAGATTAAAAGATTTGTCCCGGAATTCTGTGCAACAATCCCTTTTAGTGAAGGAATTAAGGAGACAATATTGTGGTTTGAATCTGAAAAAGAAAGAATGATAGTTATAGAAGAAATAAACCAGATGATGGACAGAATAATTCAGACTTACGAAAAGTGTTTTTTAAGATAAGTTTAACCCACCAAATGACCGGCTGCATCCTCCGCCCAATGTTCCAGCAGCCGGTTTCTTTTTTTTTGTAAAAATACTAGTTGTTATTAAACTGTAATAAATAAGTTGGAGAGGAATTTAAGCCTTAAATAAAGGTTGAAACTAAAAGAAGTGATTGTAAAAATTATTAAGCGGTAAATAAAATTCTGGGATTTGATTATTCACTTAGATATTTTCATATAGGTTATTAGTTTTGTTGTAATGATTTTTTTAAATTGGAATTTATGAATCAAAACTCTGAAATAAATTCTGGCGAAATAAGTGACTGCGAAATTATTCGCAGAATAAAAAACGATGATAGCAGTGCTTTTAGGCAGCTATATTTCCGGTATTTTAAAATGATGATCAGTTTTGCCTGGAACCGGACCGGTTCTACAGATACGGCAAAAGAACATGTACAGGAATTGTTTTGCAGAATATGGATAAAAAGAAGCAATCTTGATCCGGATAAGCCGATAAGACCGTATTTATATAAAGCATTAAACAATATTGTAATTAACAGTAACAGGTTATCTTTTAATAAACTAAAATCATTAGACTTTGCAGGGAATGAAAGATTTTCGGGCAAAAACGAGGATCAAGATTTACAGATTGATGTTTACGATGCGGTAAATAAGCTTCCCGAAAAAATCAAAAAAGTATTTTTGATGAGCAGACTGGATAAATTCAGTTATCAGGAAATTGCCGACATTGAAGAAGTATCAATAAAAACTATCGAAAAAAGAATGTCCAAGGCATTGGTTATTTTGCGTAAAATATTGTTAAAATAATAAGGAGGGTTTTTTGCTTAGTAAATGTATTATGAGCAAGAGACGTGGAAAAGGAATGTTGTTTTTTAGAAAAAAAAATCGGGATTTATGCTTAAAAGTTTTATCAGGGAATGAAAATCCTGATGAAAGAAAAAAGTTTGAAGAATGGCTAAACTCTTCTGACGAGAATAAAACGCTGTTCGAAAAACTTTTGCAAGCATGGAATATTTCTCCCGAAGCAAATCCAAATGATTTTCCGGATGTTGAAAATGAATGGAAAATTTTATATAACCGGCTTGATCTTGATAATATTGATAAACAACTTTATAAAGTTAAGAAGGTTCCCGGTGAGACCAAATTGCTGTCTTCAAAAACATTGCGTCCGGTTCTCACCGGTGTTTTTTCTTTGGTTATTGTTGTTTTTGTGCTGCTGTTTTATTCTGAAAGCAACCAAACTGAAGTCTGGAAAGAAGTTACCGCTTCGGATAAGGAGATACTTAAAATCCAATTATCAGAAGGTTCCACTATTATTCTCAATAAAAAAAGCAAAGTTAAATTTCCTGCCGAGTTTGATGAAAACAAAAGGGAAATTAAACTTTTCGGCGAAGCATTCTTTTCTGTAAAAAAAGACAAAAAACGTCCTTTTATTGTTTTTACTTCAAATGCCAAAACAACGGTTCTTGGTACAAAATTTAATGTTAATGGGCACGAAGAAAAAACGGAAGTAATTGTTAAAGAAGGACTTGTTAATCTTTCTCCTCTTTCGGAAGAAAGCGAAGGCATTAACATTAAAGAAAATGAAATCAGCATAATTACAAAAGATAACAAAATAAGTCTGCCCGGAAAAATAAACGCTGATTACAGACTTGGCTGGGTAGAAGGTAAACTTATTTTTGATAATACTTCTTTGGCAAATGCTATTCCGCAGATAGAAAAATTTTACGGAGTAAAGATATCAGCCGACCAAGGAGAATATTTGAATGCAGGCTTTACCGGAACTTTTAAAAAACAGAAAATTGATGATGTTTTAGATATAATTTGTCTTGCTTACGAGTTAGATTATATAAAAGAAGGAGATTCATATAAAATAACAAGGAAGTAAGACTTAGGAGCTTGAGTGATAAATAAATCTTAACATTTAAACTGGAGGTTTAAAATGAAACGATTTGTTAAAATGCTCCTTTTGCTTGTAGTGTTCTTAATTTATTCTTGTTCCACCGTACCGGATAATTCATTAAGTAAAGAGAATTATATTCTTCCGGTATTAATTGAAAAACCAGAGATGTATTATCCTCCTACAGCAGAGGAAGGTAAATATTCGGGCAGAGTTAAAGTTCTGCTTACAATTTCGTCCAATGGGAAAGTGGAATCGGCGACAGTTCAGAAATCATCAGGTTTCCCAGAACTGGATTCATCAGCAATCAATCATACAAAGCAATTTGTTTTTATACCGGGAAAGATTGATAACAGACCGGTATACTCCAGAATTGCTTTCGATATAGTTTTTAATTATCAGAACTTATCGGTTTATGCAAGAAATTATAATGAAGATATTGAGAATCTTTATAAATCGCTTGTAAATGCCGATAGTATTGAAAAAATTGCACTCATAAAGCGTGTTCTAAATGAACATAATAAGTTTATTGAAAAAATGAAAGATCCGCAAAATTTTAATCTTTATATCAGTGCTGTTTTATTGCCGGAGATTAAAAATGAATGGAGTGATGAATGGAATTCGTGGCCACTTACTTTTCTTTTGTACTATGATTTTCTGAAGCGTTTTAATGAAGGAAAAGAAAACAAAGAATTTAAATCACAGATGTTCAAATTATTAGAAAGCGATGTAAAATTTATCAAAAAAAATGTTATAACCGAGCTGTCAGGGATGATTAAAAAGCGAAAACTTCTTGAAAAAATAAAAACTTTTGTCACTCAGGAATACTCAGCTGAAAAAGCTAATGACTTGGGTTTATAATATGTTGAGCAAAATTTTTGGCTTATGCCTGAAATATTTCAGTTTGATCCTTTTGTTGGAACTCTTCTCTCCGATAATATCCCAAACAAGGATATTAGAAGGGGGAAGAGTTTTTTTTAAATATACAAATAAGCCCCTTAATGTTATTATTGAAGATTTAAGGGAAAAAACAGGCAAAAACTTTGTTTATAAAAATGATTTATTAAAAAATAAGAATTTAACGTGTAAAATTGACAGTGAGTCGATAAAGGATTCTTTTACGAAATTTCTTAAAGGTTTTGAATTATCAATTAAAGAAGTTACCGAAAATACCTTCGTTGTTGTTAAAAATGACCTAAAACAAGAAAATATAAGCAAGTCTGTAATTAAACCAAAAAAATTTATTCCGGATGAAGTATATAATTATATAAGTCCGGTTCTTATAAATCGTAACAGCGTTTTGTATCCGCAAAGCGCATTAAATGCAAAAATACAAGGAGAGGTAAAAATTCTTGCTTTTGTTACCCAAAGCGGGAAAGTCTCAAAGGTCAGACTCAGCAAATCTTCCGGCTATGCTATTTTAGATAATGCCACAATTGATTTTGTTAAAAACAAGGAATTTCTTCCGGCTTATGCAAACGGGAAACCCGTGAGCGTATGGACATCACTTACTTTTAAGTATAATCTGAAAACCGATTAACAGAAAATATTTTCTGTTATTTAATAATCGGATAAATTATTCTAGGATTTTTCTGTTCAACCCAAGGAAGCTGATCTAAAGTTAAAACATTATCACAATTATATGTATTGCGTATGGATTTAGCTTCATCTCCAGTCTGTTTCGAATCTCCCCAAACCATAAACCACGACCATTTTGGCTGTTCTTCTAAAATTAATTCAGATGGCACCGCACCGACTTCACCCATAGCAATTGGTTTGTTTTTTGCAAGTTTAAGCAAACTGTTGTAATCGGAAGTATCAAAACCATTATGATAAATATCTGTGGCAAGTATGTCTACAACATCATCTCCGGGATAATAAGTTTCGTAGGAATCTACTGTAAATCTTTCTTCGTTGCAATTATAAACCCAGATTAAATTGTTAAGTCCGTGAAAATTTACAAGTCTGTCGTATAACATTTTGTATAGTTTTTTATAACCGTTTTCACCTTTTTTCTTTCCCCACCAAAACCAGCCGCCGTTCATTTCGTGATATGGCCTCCAAATAACCGGAACGCCGGCATATTTTAATTGCTTCAAGTGCCAGGCAATAACATCTACCTGCGATTTCCATCTTTCGTGAATTAAAGTTCCCGGGGTAACGAGGTCATTCCATTCTTCATCAGTAATATCTCCTTGAACGGATTCTTTAAATTCAACAGGTTCGTCTTCTGTAGGGCGTACAGCATGCCACATCAAAGTTATAATAAAACCCTCGTAATACCTGCGGATTGCTTCGTCAACAATATTTTGTCTGTAATTTATTCCGTCCCATGTCCCGGGAGCGCTGAAACCGAAATCTTGTCCGAATAATGCAGGAAATCGTTTGGTGATTCGGTTTATTACAGCCAGACGGGTTGACCCGACAAGAGGATTGCAATGCTGTCCCGTTAAAGTATATTTACCTGAATTATCTTTTAAAAAATTAAAAAGCTGTTCAGCTTCGGGGGTGGGATTTTGGGTTACGAGTTTCAAAGTATCATTCTCCTGCGAAAAAATTGCAGATGTTAAAAAAAATAGCAAGAAAAATTTATGTGTAAATTTCATTAAAACCCCAGACTTTTATTAAACCAAAAAATTATTCTCTATTCAGTTCGTATTTTTTAACTGCTTTTTTTAATCTGTCCATTATGGCTTTACCTAAACCACGTTCTTCAACTTTTTCGGCAAAAATAATCTCAATTCCTTCATTTTCAAATTCGTGAAGAAATGAAAAAAGATTCGCTGCAGCTTCAATAAAATCTCCTTTTTCCGAAAGAATTTTTATGGACGAAAAATTGAATTTGAAATCTGTTTTACTAAATAGAAGAGCGCCGGTTTTTTTATTTTCAAATTCATTCGGATTAGTCTCATCTAAGAAATAAATCGGTACCGAAGGAGCATAATGAAAAGGGAGCATTCCGGGGGCAGTAATTTTTTTTGCTTTTGTTTTAACCAGCAATTTCCCAGTTACTTTTTCAATATCTTCTGCCGGAAGACCTCCGGGACGAAGAAGATAAACCTCGCCATTTTCAAACGAGATAATTGTAGATTCCACGCCAACCCTGCTTTTACCGCCGTCAAGAATAATATCAACTTTTTCGCCAAGCTGCTTAGCAACGTGTTTTGCTGTTGTAGGACTCAACTTTGTAAAAACATTTGCACTCGGTGCTGCAATCGGAGTTTCGGATGCTATTATAAGTTCTGCTGCAACTTTATGATCGGGCATACGTACTGCAACAGTTGTGTTTCCGGCAGTAACAATGTCCGGAACAATATTTTTTTTGGGAAGAACCAATGTTAATGGTCCCGGCCAAAATTTATCTATTACTTTATAAATAAGTTCGGAGTTTATTATGCATATTTTTTCTAAATCTTCTTTATCGGCAATATGAAGAATTAAGGGATTGAACGACGGACGTTTTTTTGCTTCGAAAATTTTAGCTGCTGCTGCAGAAGAAAGTCCGTCGGCGCCAAGTCCGTAAACTGTTTCAGTTGGAAAGGCAACCAATCCGCCGTTTTTAATTATTTGGGCAGCTTTTAATATATTTTTGCTGTCTGCTGTTAATAATTCCATAATATCTGTAATTTTAGTTATGAAATATAAGCAAGTTTGAAAATATAAAAGATACCGGAGTGAAAATGGATAACCTGAAAGAATATAAAAATTTTTGCAAACTACTTTCGGAAGAAAGCGGGGAAATAATCCGTAAATATTTCAGGAAAGAGATTTCAATAGAATCAAAAAAAGATGAATCGCCTGTAACTATAGCCGATAAATCCGCTGAAGAAAAAATGCGGGAAATGATTATGAAAGAATTTCCGGATCACGGAATAATCGGAGAAGAATTCGGAACCCATAATCCGCAAGCCGAATGTCAATGGATTCTTGATCCTATTGACGGCACAAAAAGTTTTATTAGCGGGGCGCTTTCTTTCGGCACATTAATAGCCCTTACAAAAAAAAATGAACCGATTTTAGGAGTTATAAATCATCCTATACTGAATGAATTTTTAATAGGCGATAATTTAACAGCAAAATTAAATGGTCAAAATGTAAAAGTAAGATCGGTTCAGTCGGTTGAAGATGCAACACTCTTAGCAACGGATCATTTGATGGTAGGGGATTACCAGAACAGAAAAGGATTTGATGAGCTTACCCGGAAAGTTAAGCTGTACCGTAATTGGGGCGATTGTTACGGGTACTATCTGGTAGCAACAGGATTTGCTGATATAATGATTGATCCGGTTATGAATATCTGGGATTTGATGGCGCTGATACCTGTAATACGGGGAGCAGGCGGAGAGATAACTGATTATCAGGGAAACGATCCGGTAAAAGGGAAAAGTTCGGTTGCCGCATCAAAAGAAATTCATAAAAAAGTAATAGATATTTTAAATTAAAAAATAAATTACAAAATATAAATTATTTCGGAGCAGCTTTCTAATAAAGTATAAATAGAAAGCCTTTCCTGATCGGTTTTTATATTTACAACAAAATTAAGGCTGGCATATTTCCCTTTGTTGCTGATGTTAGAAGGAGTAATATCGTATTTAAACCCTGCTGCAATTTTTTCAATTTCTTCAATTGTTTTGGTTATGTCCCTGCAGATTATTTTGTAAGGCCATTTGCAAGGGTAGGCTATTTCCGGTTTCTGGCCGTTTTCTCCAATTATCATATAACGTCTTTTCTTTTTTGCAATAATAATAAAAAAATACCGGTGAATAAAAAATTATCGAAAATAAAGGGAACTACTTTTCAGGTATTTCGTCATAAGTATCGATTTTCAAATTTTACAGGATATAATATGGAAAACCAAAATCCCATCTCAGAATTAATAACCGATGATATTTATGAATTATTAAGTTCCCGCGGACTTATTGATGAGATGTCCGTAAGAGATTATCAGATTAAAAAGAAATTTAAAATGCTTCGCGACAGAAAAATAAGAGCAGGCGAGGCAATTGAAGAAATACGTAAAGATTACCCTTATCTGCAATTCGATTCTATTAAAAAGATTGTTTATAAGTAGAACTGATTATAAATAATAAGACCCATTCCTTTGGACTGCCTGGATTCCGGGCAGTTTTTTTTTACAAAAAATCTAAAATTTCTTCAATTCTATTAAAAATATTATCAGCATTTCCAAAATTTGAATATGCCGCATTCAAATCGTTTTTAATAATCCAGCAGTCTATCCCGGCAGATTTCGCTGAAATCAAACCTCTTTCCGAATCTTCGATCACCAAAGCCTCTTCTGGCAATGTTTTTGAAATTGATAAAGCCTTGAGATATGGTTCCGGGTCAGGTTTCGAATTATTGTAATCTTCTCGGACTAAAGAAAAATCAAAGTATTTTAAATAGCTTGTCCTTTTATGAATAATTTCAAAATGTTCTTTACGGCTGCTTGTAACAATTGCCATAATGTATCTTTTCGAGAGAGATTTGAGTATTTTTTCAATTCCCTCAATTCTTAAATCTTCAGTTTCAAGAAGACTGCGATATATATTGTTCCTTTCATTTCTTAGTTTACCGATAAATACTTTATCTCCGGCAACTTCTCCCAGTAAATGCCATGCCCCGGAATTGTTTTTAAGAAAAAAGTCGATGTAATTCTGCAGGGATAAATTTATTCCGTATTGCCTTAAGATTAATGCATTAGCCTGGAAATACAATTTTTCGGTGTCGACTAATACCCCGTCATTATCCCAAAATAAAGTTTTATACATTTTTTCAGATTTTAATTAAGTTTTCAATTTCCCAAAGATTGCCGATAACTGCTGTACGAGGATAATGATGAACGAATTCAGAATTTAATTTTGAATTATGCCCGTATTGCTTTGTATTGGGATAACTTGGACGATGAATTAATACAGGCTGTATTCCTGCATTTATAGCCCCTTGAATATCTTCCCGGGAATCTCCTATAAATATTACTTCTTCAGGTCGAAGTTCTAAATTATTCAAAGCAAGGTCAAAAATTCTTTTATCGGGTTTTTTATATCCCGTTTCAGCAGAAATAACAATCTTATCGAAAAGCATACTCCACTTGTAATTTTCAAAAAGCTTATAGATGTGACGGGGATGATCGAAGTTGGAAATTAATGCAATTTTATAGTTTAATTTCAGTTTGGCAAAAAGTTCAGTAACACAAGGATCGGCAGTAACGTATTGTTGCCAGGCCTCAATAGTCATATCTGCGCAGGCGGTTAAATCGCTTTCAGAAAATTTAATATTATGTGCATCAAGAAATTCTATAATCCTTTTTTCGTAAATTGAATATCTGTTTGATCCGTTAACAGGTTCGGGGCGTTCAAAAAAAGTGCTGCATTTATCCGTAAATTCCTCGAATGACATTTTTATTTCGGACTTTTCTATATACGAATAGAATGTGTTACTCCAGGATTTCCAAGATTTTTCAAGGTCTTCGAAAATAAAAAGAGTGCCGAATAAATCAAAAAAAACAGCTCTAATATTTTTTGCCAATTAATAAACCAATTTTTCTTTTAAGTTGAAATAATTCAATTATACTTAGGTTTTAATGATATGTTATACTAAATGTTCGCACCTTTTTTTCAAGGCGGTGTTCATATTTTCAAAAGCAATCTGGGTATCGTAACTGATACTTCCCCAAATCATCGGCAGAAACAGACCTTTAAAAAATTCTGTATGTATAAATTTGGTTTTAAATTCATTTATCTTTTTAAGATGGAAAACTTGTTCACCTTCTATTAAACCCATTCCGCCTAAAGCCTTTTTCCCGAACCACCGGATTTCCTTTTCCTGTTCGCATTTTATTACAACAGGTTTAAATTCGGTTTCTTTGTGTTTGTAAATTTTTAACATCATATCCAGCTCAGAATCTTTTTTTAAGGTTCCGGATATGCTTAATATGAAGGGATTCCACGAAGGGTAATTTTTAAAATCAACTAGAACTTCCCATACTTTTGCAGGAGAAGCATTAATTTCGATCTCTGTGTAGATTTCTTTCATACTTATCCTAAATTCTTTTAACTAATTATGTCAATATAAAATGAAATATTATTCTATTGCAAATCTTTTAATAATATAATCGGAATAAATACTGAGAAATTAAGAATAACCTCAGGAAAATATACCCAAGGTTATTATTAGTCTTAATTTTCTGATAAAAGTTTAGCAGTTTCAACCAATTTAAGAAACTCCTGCCGGTAACCGTTTTTGTCATTCCCCATATTATTTTTTGCATTTTTCAGAACAAAGTTATAATCAGTTTTTCCTTTAAATTCGGAATTTCTTAGTATCATCCCGAAACAAGCTACGGCAGAAGAAAATTTCAGATTTTCGGAAGACTTACTGAAAGCATCTATTTTGTTTTTCACTGTTTTTACAATCAGATTGCTTTTATCGGAATCGGGATTTTTATACCGGAATTTAACTGTAAGTATTTCATCTTTAAAATCACCTACTGGATTTGTTGTTGTATTTTGGTATTTTAGCGGGTCTGTATCGTTTACCGGGAAGTCCGAACCAGCTGGCACTATTTCGTAGAGAGCTGTAACAGTATGTCCCGAACCTAATTCGCCGGCATCTTTTTTATCGTCATTGAAGTCTTCCTTGTTAAGCATTCTGTTTTCATACCCGATCAGGCGGTACGCTTTAACCAATTCCGGATTAAACTCCACTTGGATTTTCACGTCTTTAGCAATTGTAAAAAGAGTGCCGCCGAATTCGTTTATAAGTACTTTTTTTGCTTCCAGAAGATTATCTATGTATGCATAATTGCCGTTTCCCTTGTTCGACAGTTTTTCCATTTTTGAATCTTTATAATTGCCCATTCCAAAACCGAGTATTGTAAGGAAAATTCCCTGTTTCCTTTTTTCTTCAATAATTCTTTCCAATTCACCATCGCTCGAAGGTCCTACGTTGAAATCCCCGTCTGTAGCGAGAATAACCCTGTTGTTTCCGCCTTTAATAAAGTATTTACTTGCGGTTTCATAAGCCAATTGAATACCTTCTGCTCCGGCAGTTGAACCTCCTGCTTCAAGTTTTTCAAGCGCGCTGATGATTGTTTCCTTATTATTGCCTGAAACTGAAGGGAGAACAAGTCCTGCCGCTCCGGCATATACTGCAATTGCTACTCTGTCATTTTCCCGGAGCTTATTAGTAAGCAGTTTAAATGCATTTTTTAAAAGAGGAAGTTTATTCGGTGAATTCATAGAACCGGAAACATCAATTAAAAAAACAATATTGCTGGGCGGTAATTTCTCAGTTTCAATTTCTTTTCCTTTTAATCCGATATGAACGATATAATTCCCTTCATTCCAAGGACAAGATGCTGCTTCTGCAGTAATTGAAAAAGGATTATTATCTTTTGGCTGAGGATAATTGTAATCGAAGTAATTTATCATTTCTTCAATTCTTACTGCATCGGGCGGGGGCAGACTGCTGTTATTTAGAAATCGGCGGACATTGCTGTAGGATGCGGCATCAACATCAATTGAAAAAGTTGAAAGGGGATCGTTCGTAACGAGACGAAATCCGTTTTCGTGTATCCGGTCATATTCTTCAGTATTAAAATCCTGCTGGTAAAATCCTAAGGATTCTCTCGATAATTTCATTGCTGTCGGCTGAGAAAAGTTTTCAGCGTCAACATTTTTTACTTCAGGCATAACAGGAGGTGGCGGAGGCGGATTAACAGGCGGGGTAATTATAACTGTCTGTTCTTCCGAAGGATTTTTTTGCGTATCTTCCGATGAGCAGGCGAAAAAAGTCATCAGAGAAATAATTACTGCAAAACATAATATTTTTAGTTTCATGGCAAGGCTCCGTTTTTTTTGTTTTTTTCCGGGCCGGATTAATTACGAACGTTCGGGAGTTTTTACAATTAACTTGAATTTATGTTCCTGCATGTTAAAAAGGTTTAAAAACAGCAAGATATACTGCCAGAAATCCAAGAATAATAACACTGTTCCAAATGATGTTCTTTAGTTTTTCTTTTTTTATAAAAGCTATTGAAGCGCCGAAAAAAATCCAAATAATTATTTTTAAAATTATCCAGACCTCTAATCCGTATCCTTCTTTTACCATCAATCTGAATCCCGGAACAAGAATTAAAAGAAGTCCTATGCCATGTAATAGTTTTAATTGTTTAGCTGCTTTTGCCAAAGAATTGCTGCTGAATGAACTGATTATAAGCCCGCCGAAGGAAACGAAGAATAATATTATTCCAAAATAGTGCAGAACAAGATAAAATTGGTTTGACATATTAAACTCCTTTTATATTATTTAATTATTTCAATATTAAGGATTGATTGTTCTATCTGCAAAAAAATAATTGGAATTTTTAACCGGTGAAATTTCTGAGTTCCTTAACCATTTCTGTATTTTTAAGCTCAACAAGTTTTTTAACATTTTCTTGATTGCCTGTAATCATATTTGCTTTTATCAGACAATCCATTGCATCGAGCACCCTATTGTTTTTAATGTGATTTTCAGCTTCAGATTTGGCATCTTCCGCCATTTTTATATAATCTGTAAAACCAAATTCTTTTTTGCTTAATTGTTCTGAGCTGTTTGAGCGTTTTTTAATATTTTGTAAAGATTTAAATATATACCATAAAGCATTATTATATGTGAAATATTCTTCCCATACCAAACGTGCTTTTTTGCATTTTTCTTTAATTTGTTTAAATGAATTTTTTGTAAACCACTTTTCAACTATTTGAGAAGAAACTCCGGCATCTTTTTCATCAATCCGGATAATAAAATCGTCATAATTAATTTCATTTTCGAAAGGGAGAACACAATTATCGGAAATAAGTACAGGAATTCTTCCCATTGAAAGTGTTTCAAAAAAACGAATAGAATTTTTTCCGGTTCCAGCAGGACATAAAGCTAAGTAAGATTTGCGTAATGCGCTTATAAAAAGTTCGCGATGCTTTTGCTGCGAGTCAGTATCTGTATGAAAGAAAAATTTATCAAATACGGTTATTTCACTTACAAGATTTTTGTTCGATAAAAAGCTTTTTAAAACCGGCAGTCTTACTGAAGAAGAACCTATAAATCCAACAAAGTTTATGTGGTGTGAAAACACGGACTCATCAAAACTCAGTAAATTTTCAAAATTTTCGCAGAAATACGGAAGAGCAATGCCCGCTGATTCGGTATCGCATTTGTTCATGCTGTTTTTAAAGACAATCGAGTTAATGCACAACGGGTTATAATTATCATCCGGTCTGAAAAAAATATGTTTATGGCTGAAAGAATTATATAGCGGCAAATTATTTATATATGAAGTAATGCCGTTATAATCAAGCTTGGTAATCAATCCCTGCAAATAATACGGAAAAAGAATAAAATCAGCTTCTTCCGGATTTTCACTTTCAGAAAAGTAAATATCTTCTGCTCCTTTAGATAGTATACCTTTTTTTACAGGTTCGTAAATCGGTACAAAACTTTTCCCTACAATTTCGGAATATTCACAGTTCTTCCCGAATTCATAAATATAAAAACTGATTTTACTTATTGGACAAATCTCCTTATTAAATTAATTATCGGGGCAAAATCACTAAAATTGCAGGAAAATTATTTGTTTGCACAAATAATGCTGCTGCTAAAACCTGTATCTTTCTTTGTTATTGCGGAAAAGCCTGCAGCAGTCAGCCATTTGGACACTTCACTAAAAGTGTAAGTATCGCCCGCGGTTGTATTAACAAGCATATTTAATGAAAAGAGTGCTCCTCTTTCCGGGATAATTCTGGTTTCATCCATGATAAAGTCAACAATCACTATTTTCCCTGCAGGATTTAACGATGCGTGGCATTTTTGGAAAATTTTCATATTTGCTTCGGGTGAATGACTGTGAATAACAGCCGAAAGAAAAATTAAATCGTAATCTTGCCCGATTTCATCTGAAAGATAATCGCCTTCTAAAAATTCAATTGATTTTCCGCAGCCTGCTTTTTCGATGTATTGTTTTGTTAATACTATAACCTCCTGTATATCGAAAATTACCGATTTCATCCCTTTGTTCATTTCAACAAATTCTATTGAAAACGCGCCTGAACCGCCTCCAAGATCAAGCATTTTATTCACGTTATTGAAGTCTATTAAATATTTCAAAATTTTAGCTTGCTCTTTCCCGCGGTAATGCATTGCTTCAATAAAAGATTTAAGCCAGCTGTCTTCGAATTCTAAATTCGCCGAACAGGTTCCGCTGATTACGCTATCTGTTAAAAATGACCAACTCTTCCAAAGCTGATTTTGATGCATAAGTCCGGACATAAAATCGGGGCTGCTTTCGTTTAAATATTGTGCAGAAACTGAAGAATTATAAAACTTGGAATTTTTCTTTTTCAAAAGCCCGATTGCACATAAAGCATTCATAAGTCTATTGGTTGCACGCGTATCGGTTTTTATTTGAGCAGCAATTTCTTCCGAAGTAAGCATTTTGTTTTTAAGAGCTGTAAAAACTTTTAGTTCCAATGCTGTTAAAATTACACGGCTTATCTGAAAATTATTTACAGTTTCAAGTATCTGTTTCTGCGATTCCATTAATAATAAATTCGCTTTATACGTTTATTAACTATTACACTAAACTTAACGCTGTCTGAAGGATTAAAAACCGGTTCCCATTTACGCAAATGATATAGTTTAACATCGCATTTTCCCTCTTTTTCAGTAGAAAAATAAAATGTTTCAGTAACCGGTGCGCCGCACTTTAAACTATCCGGGGCAGTTTGGCGGGTTGTTGTATTTGTTAAATTTACAATTGCTGAATCGTTTATTAAACATATCCAGCTATATCCGGCAGACCCTTGTAATTTAAGATCGAGCGTAAACTGGGAATTTGGAGCAATGTGTAAAGTTTTTCCGCTAATTGAATTATTAAAGGTTTCTTCAACGGGCGAAACAGGATTTGAACATTTTGTTGCAAAAAAGAAAATAACAATAAAAATTGCATAATATATCAATTCTTTCATTTTGGCAAACCCCCGCAAAAGCACTATAATATTTTATTTCCTTACACAATCGAAAGAAAGAAACGGAATTGTCATTTCGAAACCTCCGTTTTTGCCGGCATATTCGTTCATACGTCTTTCAAGAATCGGGCAAATTGCTGCCCAGCATTCTTTATGTACAACACTTTTCCAGCCTTCTAAAAATGCCAGGCGTATGAAAAAATGATTGAGCATCGAGGTGCCGTCGGCATATTTGTACTTGAATTCGTTTTCGTGAATCGAGTTTATATGCAGTCCGCATATCTCCAGCATCTCTTTTATTTCTTCAACTGGTTTCCGTTTGGTGTAAATCTGGTCGTACATACTAACAACTGCTTCATCCATTCTGTTTTCTAAAAGAATCTCTTCGTAGATACGGTAAAATTCGTGCATCGTTTTATTAGTATTTACTGTTGCAGTAAACTGTCCGCCGCTTTTCAAAACCCGCGAGCATTCGCTTAAAACAACTTCCATATCGGCAACGTTATTTATTCCGTTGTTGCTGAAAATAAGATCCACAGAATTATCGGGCAGTTTAATTTCTTCGGCCGAACCGTTTAAAACTTCGACGTTCGAAATTCCGTAAATTTCAATTTTCTTTTTTGTTCTTTCTACTGCCTGTTTCCAGGGATCAATTCCATAAACTTTGCAGGTGCTGCCTAAACGCATTGCAACTTCCAAAAGCGGAAATCCGAGTCCGAACCCGATATCCAGTGCGGTGATATTTTTTTTGTAATGAATAATATCGAGCAATTTTAATCCGAAAGGAGCGGACCAAAGTGGAATTTCATCAATTACAGAAACTAAATCGGGGTCGTTAAAATCGAATTGTTCGGGTTTGTTATTTCTCATAAATCAGTTAAAATTATTTCGCTTTTTGGCTAATTTAAAGATTTAATTTCGAAATGACAAGATTTTGATTAGCCGGTGCGAAAAAAAGGGTAAAAAAGCGTCATGTCGTGGCAATGTTTCCCCAGAGTTTTAAAAGCAATAGCAAATGGGCTGATTCACTATTTAAAATTGTACACAAGAGTATTTTTATAATTTTATTTGTTTCAGTTTTTAGTTGCCCCGGGATTTATCTCGGGAATTATTAAATTTTCAGAACACAAATCCGGCTTTAGCCAAATGATTTTTATTTATTGGGATAAATCCCATTTGTTTGTTTCCTAATTTCTCTTGTCCACGGCTTGAAAGCCGTGGCAATTGAGTTTTGGCAATTAGTTGATTTTAAATTAATAAACACACAATCCAATCTTTATAATTTGTCAATTCAGTTTTTAGTTGCCCCGGGATTTATCTCGGGGATGTATTAAATTTTCAAAACACAAATCCGGCTTTAGCCAAATGATTTTTTGTTTATTCCTTCTGCAAAATTGCAGGTTAAATAGTCATTGGGATCAAGCGTGCGCTTGCTTTTCGGATGTCCGTTCAGAAATTTACCAGGATTAGTTTCCCTCTATTACCCGGCTCAACAACTCTATATTATCCGTTAACGGTTGTAAAAATAATTTTAAATTGAATATTAATCAAGCCGACACGAAAAAATTTTAGTTGTACTCTTTTAATATTTCCATTTTAGTAACAGTAGGAAAAGTTGCCCGGATTACCACTTTGAATCCCTGTTCGGATTTAATATGATTGGCTTCAATAAATAAAATATAAGTATTCAGAAATATTTTTAAATTTATTATCAAAATAAATTTGAATTGTTTATTTTCTAATTATAATTTTTCAAAATTAAAATTTTGAGTATTATGCCTTTCGAAAGTCTGACAGATGATAAATTGGCTGATTTACTAAATTGCCCTAAAAAAGTGTTAAATCCACAAGCTAAATGCAAAAATAAAGATGGACATGAGCAGATAAATTTTAAAGTAATATCTACTGATGGAAGTGATTATAAATTCGAAGTTTATAAAAGACAAAATAAACGGGAGGGAATGGAAGATGATTTTTCTTGTGGTATCAGCTGGATTGCCCCCAATGGTGAAACCTTAACGCTTAAAAGGTACAATGGGTGTAATCATAATCACTCAAATCAAATAGAAAAGACGCAGCTTGGTTATAATTGTCATATCCATTATGCGAGTGAAAAATATATTAGGAATAATAAAAAAGCTGAAGGTTTTGCATCAATAACAGATAGATATAATATAGTGAACGGTGCTTTGCATTGTTTAGTTACAGATTGTAAAATAACAGGTTTAAACACTACACCTGACGAAACTCAACAAATTGGATTGTTTGACCAATGAATTTAGATATAAGAAAGTTACAAGAAACATTATGCAATATTATGTGTGCATCCATTTCTATTAGAGAAAAAAACTCGAATCTGTTGTTTGTTGAAACTCCTTTTTATTTCGCAGATGGAGATCCTTATCAAATTTACATTAAAGAAATGCCTACCGGTATTATCAGACTGACTGATATGGGACATACAATGATGCACTTAAGTTATGAAAATGACACTGATAAATTTAGAGAAGGAACACGAGGAAGAATTTTTGACCAAATTAAAGCTGAAACAATGATTGAAGAAGAAAATGGTGAAATATATATAGAAACACAAATCGAGAATTTAGGATTAAACATCTTTCGAATTGGACAAGCTTTAACCAAAATTAATGATTTAACCTTTTTGAATAGAGCAAGCGCGCAATCAACTTTTTATGAAGATTTACACGAGCAATTATTCAAGATAGTTGCAGAAGATAAGATCATAAAAGATTATTTCTATGAAGAAATGGAAAATTCAAGAGATTATCCAATTGATTACAAAATTGATGGTAAATACGCCCCATTATTTTTATTCGGAATACCAAACAGAGATAAAGCCCGTTTAACAACAATTATTTTGGAAAGATTGTTAAGGGCAAAAGCCGATTTTGACAGTTTACTGATTTTTTCAAACCAAGGCGATATACCTAAGCAGGATTTAGCGCGGCTTACTAATGCAGGCGGTGAAATGATTGCTTCTTTAGATGCTGAGGCTGATTTCCAGAGAAAATTATTAAAAAAAGTAAGTATAAACTAATAATATTAAGATTATTAGAACACCCGCCGCAGCTTCGCCCAAATGTAAATTCTTCATACTGTTTTCCGGTTAAGGCAATCATTCATTCTTATAATCATTTAATTTTACAAATCTAATTAAACCGAATTCGGGGTAATTAAAAATAGGATTATATAAACCTTCCCATCCATTCGTAAAAATGTTTGAATCATTAACCATCTTTTCGGTCCGGTGAACAATAACTAACTAAATATCAATCAATTAAATCGTCAGGAGTAACACCTGACGAGACGGGAAAATTGAATATTAATCAAGCGGGGAAGGAATGTTTTTTCATTAATGTTAAAACATTTAAAAACTTTTTTCTGAAAATGGTGATAGTCTAAAAAGGTATGAATCAATAACAATCTTTTCCAGTCCGGTGAACAATAACTAACTAAATATCAATCAATTAAATCGTCAGGAGAAACTCCTGACGAGACGAAAATAAGGACACCCGCAGCTACAATGGATGTTCCAATAGCAAAAATTGTTTCTAACGTTGATACAACTACAAGTTTTATACTATTCAGAACTGATTTTACTCTGTCCATACATACCTCCTTTTTTAAAAGTAATTGTTTAATAAAACTGACAACTATTAAATAAAAAATTACAGTTGCTATCGGAACAGAACCGAAGTAGCTACAAGTGCCTAACCCCAGAGGGGAACTCTTGTTGAAAAAATCACACTCCCAGCACCTTTGTACTTTCTTCGCCAAACTGGCTTATTACGCGGACTGCTATTTTCTGCCCGGGTTTTATTTCAAACGGATGCGACTGGAAGCCGTAAAGCCGGTCGAACGCTTCTTCGTCTATTTCTATTTTTAACGTGCGTTCGGCATCTCTTCTGGTTTTTTGTTTTGAAAGATTATCCAATCCTTTCCGCCATTTTTCAAATTCTTCTTTTTTGCCTCCGCAGAAAAACACCTGCCGTAAAACAAAGTTGCTGCCGTCGTAACCCGTATCAACCATCCAGTATGCAATGTCTTCTACATTACGCGCATTTACAACATCTTTTATCGGATCATAAATATCAAGTCCGCAAATTTCTACAGTTGCAGTTTTCCCTTCCTTGTGCAGTTTTACATCGGGTTCGCCAATTGTTACAAACGAAGCTGCTTTTTTATCTTTTTTAAGTAATCCGTCCTGCATTAGGTCATCGTGCATCCGCACTTTTGTTACCTCAAAGGAACCGAGATTCATTGTGACGCTCTGGTTTGCAATATCGCTTTCGAAACTGAAACCGAGTATTATCAGCCAATCTGCATCCCCGCGGATTCGGCAGGCTTTAACGGCTTCATTAACCTGTAATTTACTTACAGTGCCGAATTTAGGACCAATATGTAAATATGCTTTCCTTTCGCCTGCGCCTGTGTTATAAAAACCTTCGGCGTGCAGCGCGCTGTCTGCAAGTCTTTCCACTCTTATAAAAACCGCCTGTTCGTTTTTAATTCCGTTTTTTACACCGGCAGATTTAAGATGCTCAAAAATTCTTTCTTCAAATGCGCCGCTGTCTTCTTCTTTCCGGCTTCCGTCATCTAAGTTTTCGGGGTTTAAAGGTTCATAGTTCTGAAGCGTTTCAACTGTAAATGGACCCGATACTCGCAGTTTTTTGTTGTCCTCGTAAGGCTGGTCAAATAAAGTTTCTTCTGCTGCCGGTTCATCATTGGCTAATGACTTAAGTGTTATATGCGGTACTGTTTTGTATTTAAAGCCCTGCCTTATATCGCCGTTTTCTTCATCGTACAATTTATAATATGGGTAAGTAGCTGTCATTAAACGCTGCTTTGCAATGTTTAAAGCAATTCGGCTTGTGTCAATTGTAATCCATTTTCTGCCCCATTGCTCTGTAACAAAAGCTGTCGTTCCGCTACCGCAGGTAGGATCAAGAACAATATCGCCGGGATCGGTGGACATTAAAATACACCTGGTAATAATTTTATCTAAAGTTTGAACTACATACCTCATATCAGAAATATTACCTGCAGTATCTTCCCAAAAATTTGTTAATTCTATAATTGGAAAATCTTCTATATAAAACTTAAAACCAAAACCATTTTTTGTTTTTATAATCCTATTCTTTTGTTTTAATTTTTCCATCTGTGTTTCATCACCACGCCACTGGTAACCTTTTGGTGGCAAATATTCTTCTCCTTCAAAATCTAATGGGAAAAATCTTTTTTCATCATTCCCACTTTCTATTATCTTATCAACTCTAAATACTTTAGCTTTTTCTCTGGTCGCAAGTATTGATCTTTTTTCTTCTGTTGTTAATGTACGGATTGAATTATTGGAAAATTCTCCCCACAAAGCCAGCTTTCTAGGATCCTCTGTTGTTCCCTCATCACCTTGTCTATTTTGAAAAATCTTTCTTACTTTAATTTTTGTTAAATCTTTAGTATACCATAAAATATAATTAAATGCATTTCTAATTGTACCGGATACAGGAGTACCTTTTTTCCAGACAATTGTTGCACATTGATTATCACTTCCAAATACTTCGTCCATAACATTTCGAACATTATGAACATTTTCATCTGAAATCTGAAGAAAACAGGAACCGCTGTCAGTTAGTAATTCTTTTGCAATTAAAAGTCTGTCGCGCAAATAACTTAAATAACTATGAACTCCAAGTTCCCACGTATCACGAAAGGCTTTTATTTGTTCAGGCTCACCGGAAAGATGTTCATCATTACTTTCACTTACATTTTTATCATTTATATTTATTTGCCAGTTAGACTTGTAACTTATCCCATACGGCGGGTCCATATAAATGCATTGCACCTGCCCAGCCATTCCTTCGCGTTCAAGCAGCGAACCCATAACAAGCAGACTGTCACCTTGTATCAGGCGGTTAGTCCAGCCGTCACTGTGTTTGTAATATTCGCTTACCTTTTCAAGTTCATCGTATTCAAGCGCGTTACCAAAAAGTTTATTCGGCGCAAAAATGTCAAACTGGTCTTCAACCCTTTTTTCTTCGGTTACTTTATAAAGTCCGGCAATAAGTTTTTCGGGGGCAATGTGTTCGTACCGGTACAAAGATCGGATATCAACTTTAAGCAGTTCTTCTCGGTCGTCGTTTCCGTATTTGTTCATCCAGTAAAGTTCCGGGTCTTGTCCCCGTTGTGTAACAGGGTTTAACGGCAGTTCAAGCGTTTCCTTTCCCTGCGTTACTTTATTGCTTGCGTTTTCGTAACCTGCTTCTTCCTTAGAGGGGATGTGCGCCCGTTTGCCGCTGTGGTGAATTGAATCGATTTCTTTTGCCATAGTTATTTTTCTGCCGGTTTTTAAAATCCTATTGGGTTTTTATTATCTAATTGCGGTTTAACAAGTTCTTCTATTATTCTGTAAATATTTGAAATATGCTGGTTTTGTTCGTTATCAGAATTCTGGAGTTCTTTTATTTTTTCAAGCAGTCCCGAATAATTCGTTGCAAATTCGCGCATTTTAACAAATACACGCATAATCGAAATATTTACTTGAACAGCTCTTTTACTATTTAAAACAGAAGAAAGCATAGCAACACCCTGTTCTGTAAATACAAACGGAGGTGTTCTGCGCCCTCCCCAACTTGAGGTAACAAATTGTGACTTCAAGTCTTTCCATTCTTCACCGGTCAATTGAAACATAAAATCTTGCGGGAATCTGTCTATATTTCTTTTAACTGCTTGATTAAGAACTTTCGTTTCAACTCCGTATAATTCTGCAAGATCGCTATCAAACATTATCTTTTGATTACGGATTACACGAATTTGATTTAATAATTTCTCATCCGGTAAAGTTATAGTATCCATAATTTCTATAAATTCTGATTTAATGGAAAAGAAACATTTTCTTTAACAATCTCTGTAACATTGATAGTAGGCAGCAAAAACTTATTAAATTTTGTGTTTTCAGTTTTAGTGTGTAAAATTCCGCGCAATGTGCCAACAGTAAGCATTGCAAGGTGCGCAATAAATCCCTGAGGAAATTCAACAGATGTTCCTTCTGGATTGATAAGTTTTTCCCAATCTTCTTTCACAATTAAAAAATCACAACAAGCTTCCAATACAAGAAAAGGAATTTTTTCCTGTTCGAAAACTATTTTCATAAGCACTGCAATAATATGTGCCTTAGTATCCGCCTTTATATTAACAGAAACAGAAAAATTGGCTGGTTTGCCATCCTGATATGAAGTTTCTATTGTGGCAAATTGTTCAGTTTTTATTCTGGCTAAGCCAAAACCTATTTTCATCTCTTCTTTATTCATTATGCAGCCTTTGGTTTTTCGTTTTCATTCCATTCACTTTGTCCGGAACAGCAGACGAGTTCAAGTTTTGTCTTATAGCCTGGAGCATTTGAATTGACATCTGATACTGGTGAGGAAACTACTTCAGCTTCATATTGATAACTTTTAACTTCGATTAGCTGTATTTCAAGTGCAGTTTCAAGCTTTGTAATTGTTTCAAGCGAAAGATTTTCACTGCCTTTTACAATCTTGTTAACATACTGGGGACTAACACCCATCTTTTCAGCAAGTTCTTTCTGCGAAACACCTTTTTTCCTGAGTGTTCTAAGTACTTTTAGAGCAATCTTTCCCGAAATATCGAGCCATTTTTCATTATCTATTCTCCACTGTGCTTCTTCCATCCATTTAGTATCGGGAATTGCATCAGCAAAAAGTCTTTTTACATTCTCATTCATTTCTTCATTTTTTATCATTATTCACTCCTAATTATATCGCTGTAATAAAAATCACTTTCTTCAATAAGGTAGTTTTCTTTCAAATATTTTTTTGCAATTTCAAGCTTTTCCAATTCCTTTATTAAGTGTTCTCTATCATTCATTGTTTTTGTTAATTTTATAGCTCCGCCGGTAATTACAAATCTGTTTGGCGAAATCCTGATGGCATAGATTCTTAACCATGATTTTTTCCTTAAACCATAGGCTTTTTGTCTTTCAAGGGTAATGTCAAAACTATCGGAAATAAGTGGTTTAAATATGTTTTGTAATACTTCATCTGTATTAGTCTGTCCTTTAGTTGCAAGCTCAAAGATTCTTTTTTCTGTTTTTTTAGCATCATCTATTGTTAATAAAACAGCATTCTCTATTTCTGTTTCTTCATAAAATCCGCTGTTTAAGTCAATTAAATTATCTTCAAAGAAGCTTTCTAAAAACTCATAATCTTTCCAAAGATTAAACAAATGTCTGAACTCGTTTTCTTCCTTGTCATCAAACTGAACTGCCAAAAGACTGTTTTTAACGATTTCAAATATACTTAAAATTTTCATTAAATCAACTTATAGGTTTATTATCGCATTTATTAATTGATTCTTTATATCTCTTATATCATTTGCAATTTCAATAAAATGCCATTCTTCATAATCATATTTCTCTTTAACTGCATTAACTGCCAGAAGCCACCTGTTTAATACGTACCATTTTTTTTCATCCTTATCCGTATTCATCCCGGATATTTCAATCATCAGGTTTTTAACAATGCCTTTTGAATTTTTTACTTTAACTATAAAATCAGGGAAATATCCTTTATCGTTTCCATCCTTAACATAAGGTATTCTGAAACCGAGAAACTGATTTTTCGCATAAGAAATAACTTCAGGAATTTCTTCAAGAGTTTTGGCGCATATACCTTCCCATCCGGAATCCATTGCAACGTAATTAATATGGCTTTTCTTTGCCTCATATACGTCTTTTGATGTATTCCCGTGGACATATTTGGTACTACCGAACCTGTTATAAAAATTAAATACTGGTTTGATATACTCGGATGTATTGATATGGGTATTAATTCCCCGTGCAATATGATCCACAACTTTTTTTGGTTCTTCAAAATAAATTAGTTTCTTGTAATTTTTATCGCTGATGTTTAGAACTAAAAGTTTGTTGTTATACCAATATTCAACTATTTTTTTCAAACGGTTGAATTTGTGAAATTTGGGAGTCCCATCATCATCTGAAAAATGATATTTTATCAATTCTTTGGTAAAAAGAAAAGTAATTTCCTGCTCTCGTTTTTCAAGTACGCTTTTAACTTGCATTTTCTCTTCTTCCGGTGTAAATGCAGAACCAAGAATTGTTTCAACAGGAAATTTTGATCCGTCAATTTCAAAATTTTCAATGTCTGTAAAATCAAATTTTATTTCATCTTCTTCGTATTCTACCCGGTAACCGTCAATATTTGGAAACTCGATTTCATATTCTTCCTGTCTTTCCGGAATAGAATGAATGTGTGTATATTCTTTTGGTTCACCTGGCTCAGCAGTTCCGCCTTTAAAAACTTGAAAGGAACTCCGATTATATGTGCGTATTCGGGTGGAAATTTTTCTATTACAATTTTTCTTTTATCATTAGTAGGATTTCCTTCTTTATCATATCCCTGCAAAAAATAATTCATCCTTCTTAAAGCGCGTCCTGCAACCTGCTCGCATAATAATTGCGAACCAAATGCCCTAAGCCCCATAATATGCGTCACAGTATTGGCATCCCATCCTTCTGTCAGCATCGAAACTGAAACTACGCAGCGGATATGCGCGCCAAGTTTGCCGGGCGCTCCTACCGTATTTACTACTTCTCTGAGAATTTCGGCATCTGAAATCTTATCAATCGAACCCTGACCGTGTAAATTTGCATAATCTCTTTTAAATTCTTCTATTTCCGATGCAAATATTTTTTTAAAATCATCATTTATTTGCCCGCTTTCTTCAAGTGCTTCCGAATCAATCAATAGTGTGGGAGCTTTACGTTTTAGTAAACCCGATTGTTCGTAATTTGAAAACAAATCATAATTTCCCGGAATAACTTGTTTTTCGCCAAGTTTATTCTCAAATTCATAACCGGCAATAAACTTGTACACTTCCTTTGAAACAGATGTATTGTTGCAAACAGCTATGAAAACAGGCGGTTTTGTAAACAAGGAAGTTGTTTCTTCACCTTTGTTACGGAGATTTTGATAATAATTAAGATAGTGATTATAAAATTGGTCTAATGCTCCTTTTACTAATGTTGGCAGTTTAGGGGGTTCTTCAGTTATTGATTTACCTTCTTCTTTTGCCTCTTTTTTTCTTGTTCTTTGTCCTTTTTTAGGAAGTTCTTCCTTTACGTGTTCGTACAAATTTCTAAGCTTTGGCATAGTCAATTCGTGTGTACTGTCGGACTCAGGTAAAAAAGGTATTTTTACAAGTCCCGATTCAATTGCTTCAATCAAACCAAAATCCGAAACAACCCAGCCAAATAAACTGTAGGCATTATATCCGGACCCTTGAAGATAATATGGTGTTGCAGATAAATCATAAACAGTTCTAATCTTGTATCGCTTATTTAGTTCTGCTAATCCGGTAAACCAAACAGCAGCTTTTGCATTTTCATCAGATTCACTATCAGTCGTTTTGCCTTTTGATTTTGGTAAATAACAGTGATGCGCTTCATCATTAAAAATCAGTAATCTGGAATCGGGTTTAAACTTTCCTAAAACTCTTTTAATAACTTGATTGTAATCTTCTTTAGGTTCAAACTTAATGGCTTTATTGCTTTCATCAAATCCGGCTATTTTCCCATCAAACGGCGACTTTTTATTCCCTTGAAGTGTTCTCGGTTCAAATGAATGATAATTGGTTATTTTAATTCTTGAATTAATACCTTCTAATTTGTGTTTCAAATTTTCCGGTACAAGTTTACGCTGAAAATAATAATCTTTACGATCAATTTCGGATTTAGCAGTTTTATCAACAAATAAAACTCCAAGTCTGTCTCGGATAGTAACGCCAGGAGTTACTATTAAGAAATAATCTGCAAATCTGGTATCTTGTCTATATTCCTGCCTGTTAAAAAAATTGTAAACTATTAAAGCAGCCATTACTACGGTTTTTCCTGTTCCGGTTGCCATTTTAAATGCAATCCGGGGTAGTTGATTTGCTTTTTCCGGACTGACTTCTTTTTGTTCACTAGCAATCAAATTAAGTATATGTTGTCCGGCATTGCTTTTTTCAGCAGCTTCATTTAGCCATATTGCAGTCTCTATAGATTCCTGCTGAGCAAAAAACAATTTCTCAACTGCATGTCTTTCTTCATTGTTAAACCAGAAATTTAACAGCTCGCTGCTTACTCTTGTTGAATGGGGATAATTACTTTCGCGCCATTTTTTTATTTCTTGCCTTAACAGATTTACAATATGTCCGCTATATTCTTCTTTGTGATCGTTTATAGAAAAAATTGACCCCTGGCTGCTTTGCCGGGAAGGAATCACGTTTAAATCAGGGGTAAATATACGTCTTCCTTCAATAATTTTTTCATAATCCAACTCACCTTGGTCGTTGGTAGAATAGTGAAGAAGCGGTTCTGAATATGGACAGTTAAGTATTGGATTATTATTCATCAGATTTTATCAGTAAAATTTTAAAAGTCGAATTATACTTTTCAATATTGCCCCATATTAAAAACATTCATCTCCGTTCGAGTTGTTGCTAAAATAATAAATTATATTCAAAAAGACATAATAAAAATTTGGAAATATTTTTAAAGCTAAACTGCCTTTCATTATGCAAAACCCTGTTTTCAGCCCAAAAACGGCAAAAAGTTATTTACTTTTAGTAAAGGACTGTTCCCACAGGGCAATTTCAATTATTGATTTATAAACAAACTATGTTTTATTTTCTGAATAAGTTTATATAATCCTGGAAAACATACATTCTGTTTCTTTTTTGCCCTGTTACTTCGTATAAAATTTTCAGCTTAACCAATTCCGAAATCATTGTATTTGCAGTTTGCTTCGAAACGGCAAGTTCATCAATAAGATCCCCAAGGTTTATTATTGGATACCTGTACAAATAATTAATTGCATTTTTAGCTAACGGAAGCCTTCTGCCGAGAGTAATAATTATTTTATCTTCTACTTCAGTTCTCAATTTCAGTATTTTCCGGAAAGTATCCACTCCGTATTTTGAAGTTTCGATAACGCCGGTTAGGAAAAATTTTATCCACTGGGTAAGATCGTTTTTTGTACGGACAATTGTCAGGTTATCATAATAAAGCTGACGGTTCTTTTCAAAAAAATCAGACAGATAAAGGGTCGGTTTTTTTATCAAATTGTTGGCAACAAGATATAAGGTAATTAGTAATCTGCCAACTCTTCCATTTCCGTCCAAAAATGGATGAATAGTTTCGAACTGGTAATGAGCTATTGCAATTTTAATAAGATGAGGCACATTAATATTATCGTTATTTAAAAACGATTCAAGATCGCCAAGTAAATCAGGCATATCTGAATGATGAGGGGGGATAAAAGCGGCATCCTTTATAGTTGCCCCGCCAATCCAATTTTGGCTTGAGCGGTATTCACCGGGCAGTTTATTATTTCCACGGGTGTTTTCAATTAGTATTCTATGTGCCTGACTTATAAGCCGCGAAGAAATGGGCAGCGTGGCAAGCGCGTCAACAGCATTATTCATTGCGGAAATATAGTTTTGCACTTCACGCCAATCGTCCCTCTTTTCCGGTGATACGTCCTTTTCCTTTAAAATTGCTTCCTCAATATGGGTTTGAGTGCCTTCAATTCTGCTCGAAGTTGTTGCCTCTTTTACTATGTGCATTCTTATGAAAAGGTCAACATCCGGCACTATTATTGAAAAAGCATTTAATTCGCCAAGTTTAAGATTTGCTTCTTCAAGCATCTTGTTTACAACAGGATCACTTACAATCCATTCTTTATTCACCTTTTCAGGTAGAAAACTCTTATAGTGAAATTGTGGAATGTATATACCGGCTTTGAAATCCTTGATATCCATATTTATTAAAATTTATTATTTTTAATCAAAAGTTAGACTAAAGAAAAAGCATAGTCAAGCATAATCGATTAAGTTAGACTAACAATTTTTATAGTCAAAGATAATCTTTCTATCTTCCTTCCCTAAAATCTCCCATCTGTTTTCACAAAACCCCGTTTTCAGCCCAAAAACGGCAAAAAGCTATTTACTTTTAGTAAAATGCTGTTTCCGCCGGGCAAAAAGGTATTTCCGTCGGGTAAAATACTTCTTCAATGTCATACTTCTCAGGTAAGGGTATTTGCAGTTTCATCTTCGGCAGGATTATTAAAACTATCGTTATGCTCCGCATCTTTTTCTTCGCTTATTTCTTCAAGCGTTTCGGAAATATTCAGCCACGATTCGCTGTTTTGCATCCGCTCTTTGTGCTTTACAATTTCCAAATATTTTTCGCGTTCAACGCCAAAATCAACTGTCTTCGAATCCTTGCGGTCGTTATAAAACTCTTTTAACTTTGCAACGGCAATTGCGGTGCTAAGCAAATTTATAATTGCCTCGCGCGTTTTTTTATCTTCCATTCCCTCAATTTCAGCGATATCCTCTTTTTCAAAAAGCAGTTTTCCAATTGAAATTTCCTCATCGTCTGCCACTTCAAAAATTCTTTCAACAACGCGCTTTATATATTCCAGCAAATCTTCCTTTTTAATCGAGCCGGTCAGGCTTTCTTTTTTCACGTCGATTAAATTCATCCCGAAATCTATTTGATATTTACGCCGGAACATTTTGCCATCGCGTTCCTCAATCGATTCGAAAGAATACTGAAACGAAATATTAAGCGCTTTTTTCTCTTCGGAATAGAAACCGTCGGCAGTAAGTTTTTCAGTTTTTTCGTTCAAAAAGTTAAAACTGAAATTCAGTCCCTGAAAACTTTTGTTTATCCAGCTTGTCTTAGGATCAATCCCCGATTCGTAAAATATTTTTGCCAGATCCGAAATGTCAGTTTGTAAAATTGAGTTTTCATTTTGCAGCGGTTCTTCCTTTTTAACATCGGTTTTATTTTTGTTAAAAAGAAGATTCTTATTGTCCGAAATGCCAACCGAAGCAATATCCATATTTTTTCCGGTTTTTTTTTGTATTTTCGGAAGTAATTTGCAATTAATTAGAGAGATTTGTCACGTTTTAATAAATCTGAGAATTATTAAATATTCCGAAATAAATTCAGCATTTTAATAAAAGGAGGAAAAAATGGAAGAATCCAAAGAAAATAATGTTAATGAAGATTTAGAAGGGCAGCAGACACTCGGGCATCTGGACCGGATGATTGGTGTAATCAGCGAACCTTCTGCAGCATTTTCGGCAATTTCTAAACAAGGCACGCGGCACACCGACTGGCTGATACCAATTCTTTTAATGATAATAGTAACAGTGATAACCACTATAACCGCGTTTTCTAATCCCGAAATTAAAGCTAAAATGATGCAGATGCAGAGAAAAACAATGGAAGAACAATTCGAAAAGCAAATTGCATCCGGACAAATGACGCGCGAAGAGGCAGATAAAATTAAAGAAAACGCGAGCCGGTTTACCGAAAATCCTGTTATGCTTATTGTTTTCCCTGCAATAAGTACAGTTATTGTTACATTTATATGGTTTTTCTTCTTCGCGCTTATAGGCTGGCTTGTTGCTAAAAATCTTCTTGGCGGAACAGGAACATTCAACGATGCGATGACTGCCTTGGGCTTGCCTTTATACATAACTATTATTTCACTAATTATAATAATTATAATTTCTTTTGCTTCGGGAGAATTAGCATCAGGAGTAAATCTTCTGCTGCTTACAAAAGCCGAAGTTACTACATTCGGCGGATTTATTCAAAGCAAAATTGATGTATTTGCAATATGGTTTTATGCAGTTGTAGGTATAGGATTTGCCCGTATGTTTAAGTCCGATAATACATTAAAATATGTAATCACTTCTTTATCAATATGGTTTGTACTAAATCTTGCGGTATATTTTCTTGCAACAACCGTTCCTTTATTCCGGGGATTTTTGCGTTAAATTTTAACAGAGCCGTCGTTTGAGGCGGCTTTGTTTTTCCAGATTATGAACAAATTTAATATTCTTTCAGCCGGCGAAATATTGTTCGACTGCTTTCCCGATAAAATCTGCCTTGGCGGAGCCCCTTTCAATTTTATTTATCATATAATAAAACTTACAGAAAACGGAATTTTTATTTCGCGGATTGGAGATGACGATTTAGGAAAAAAAATAAAATTATTTTTTGAAGAAAGAAATATTTCTGCCGCTTTTTTACAAACCGACTTTAATCATTTAACCGGTAAAGTTGATGTTATCACCGACGAAAACGGGATACCGGATTTTACAATTAAAAAAAACGCAGCGTACGATTTTATTGAAATAAACCGGGAAATTCTTGATTGCGCAAAAAAATCGGATTTGTTTTATTTCGGCACGCTTGCACAAAGAGAAGGGAAATCGGGGAATACAATCCTAAAGCTTGCGGAAAATTCTAAAATACGGTTTCTCGATTTAAATTTACGAAAGGATTGTTTTTATGAGAATATTGTAAAAAAGTCACTTGAACTTAGCACAATTTTAAAAGCCAGCGAGGACGAGTTTAATTATCTTTGCAGGCTCTTTTGTCTTTCAGGAAAAACCGAAAAAGAAAAGATTAAAGAAATCTGCAGCCGGTTTAATATTAAATCAGTTTGTGTTACAAAAGGAGAAAACGGTTCGGTAATTTTTAACAAAGGCATTTTCAGCAAATATAAACTTCCTGCTGGAATAATTGCAGATACAGTGGGAGCGGGAGATGCGTTTTCGGCAATTCTGGCAATAGGATATTTAAGTAATTGGGAAACAGATAAAATCAGTGAAATTGCTAATAAATTTGCCGCTTCAACCTGCCTTTTTGAAGGCGCTTTACCCTTGAATGATGATTTTTATAATTTTTACCGCGGGATTATACAAAATTAAAAAACATTTTTTTCAGGAAATGTTACTGTAAATGCAGCCCCTTTGTTTTTGTTGCTTTCAAGAGAAATTGTAAGATTATTAATTTCGCAATAGTGTTTTACAAGCGCTAATCCCATTCCGCTGCCTTCATATTTGCGCGAATAACCTGAATCTTCCTGCGAAAACGGTGTGAATAATTTAGACTGATATTCCTTGCTGATTCCAATTCCCGAATCTTTTACTGTTACTTTTGTATCGTTGGAATTATCTCTGAACATTCTGATTTCTACAAAACCTGAATCGGTATATTTTATTGCATTATCCACTAAGTTTGTAAAAAGCTGTCTTAGCGAATAATCATCGGCGATAACCTTGAAATTCTCGCTTCCTTTTATCACGCGGAATTCAAGATTTTTAGATTCGGCGGTAGGTTTGTAACTTTCGTAAATACTGCGGATAATATCATTGCTTAAATCTACTTCTTCTTTTTTAATTTCGTAATTGCCCGATTGAATCTGCGCCATTGTAAGAAGCGAATCCACAGTTCTTATCAAACGCTTTCCTCCGCTTTCAATAAGTGAAAAGCTGTCTTTCTGGTCTTCGTCGAGCATATCGTAAAGTTCGCTTTTAAGCAGCGATGTAAAACTGAGCATCGTATTAACGGGGGTTCTTATTTCGTGGGACATTTGCGCAAGGAACTCCGATTTCAGCCTGTCCGATTTTTCAGCTTTAATTTTAGCATTTATTAAATCTTCTTCAAGTTTTTTTCTTTTTGTTATATCCCGATGAATAGCAAGTATTACAAGTTTTCCTTTATAATTAAACAAAGTTGCATTCACTTCAAAATCAATTAATTTCCCCGATTTGCTTTTATGAACAGTTTCAAACTTCATATAAACTTTTTCTTCGGAAAGTTTTTTACTGTTTTTCTTAATTGCATCGGCGTCTGTAGAAAGATTATTAAGCGATAAACCAATCAGTTCGTTCCGGTCATATCCGTAAACCTTAAAAGCGGCGTTGTTAGCATCAAGTATCACAAGATCGGGCAGACTGTAAATTAAAATAGGATCGTGAGCATTTTCGTAAAGCTCGCGATAATCTGTGTTTTCGGTACGATTATTCTCGTTCTTCCTTAGCATTAACTATTCTGCATAAAAATGTTTTTAAAGAAAATCTTTTTCAGATAATCGTTTTTTTGCGGAAAATATTTAGAAAAAAGAAAATGCGGAAGCTGAAAATTGAATTGCGATAAATAAAATTAAATAATATTCTGAGGGTCTACATCAATTGTAAGCCGGACATTCCTGAAACGCGAAAGTTTATTAAATTCTATATAAGTTTCGAGAATTGCCTTGCGTAAAACTGCCCCGCCGGCATCTGTAATCCGGCTGCTTTTTATCAGCATCTGGAATCTGTACTGACCTTTTACGCGCGAAATTATAGCTTCGGCAGGCGGCATTACTTGAAGTTTTGAGCTGTATTTTAGCAGAATTTTATAAAAATCTTTAAGAGCTTCGCGTGCAGTGCTTTCTTTTTCATCTTTGGTCTCAATAAGGCAAAGTCTCACGAAAGGCGGATATCCGGCTTTTTTCCGTAAAGAAATTTCTTTTTCATAAAAGCCTTTGTAATCATTTAAAAGCACTTTTTGAAGTACAAAATGTTTATCGTCTTTTGTCTGGATTAAAACTTCGCCCGGCGCGCTGCTTCTTCCGGCTCTTCCGGCAACCTGGGTAAGAAGCTGGAAAGTTCTTTCGTCAGCCCGGAAATCAGGCATCCATAAAGTAGTTTCAGCCGAAATAACTCCCACAAGAGTTACATTTGCAAAATCAAGTCCTTTCGATACTATCTGAGTCCCAATTAAAATATCAATGTCACCTTTCCTGAAATCGTTAAGTATAATTCCAAGTTTCCCTTTTTCGGAAATTGAATCGGAATCAATCCGCTCGATTTTTGCCTGAGGAAAATGATAAGCCAATTCATCTTCTACGCGCTGTGTTCCTGTCCCGAAAAATTTCAATGCAAGCGAACCGCATACAACGCACGCTTTTGGAACGGTAATAGTTTTGTTGCAGTAATGGCATTTTAAAATATTTTTATTAATATGATGAACCATCGAAACGGAACAATCGCTGCAGGTAATTATTTCGCCGCAATCCTCGCAATAAACCTGCGTTGCAAATCCTCTTCTGTTTTGAAGAATTATAACGCCTTCGCGGGCTTTCAATCTTTGCGCAATTTTATCAAGAAGAATATTCGAGAAAGCGTTGTCCATAGTTTTCTTTTTTTCTTCGGCTGCAATATTTATAAGCCGGATATGAGGCAGTTTGGCATTATCAACTCTTTCAGGAAGTTCAATCAAAGTATATTTTCCGGTTTCGGCGTTATACATGCTTTCAACCGAAGGAGTAGCCGAACCAAGTACTACGGGACAATTATATATGCTTGCTTTTACCACGGCTGAGTCGCGGGCATGATATTTAGGTGTAATTTCATTTTGTTTATAACTTGAATCGTGTTCTTCGTCAACCACAATTAAACCGATGTTTTCCAGGGGGGCAAAAAGCGCGGAACGGGCTCCTACCGCAATTTTACTTTTGCCGCTTAAAATTCTCCGCCAGCTGTCGTATCTTTCGCCCAAAGACATTCTGCTGTGAATTACCGAAACAAGATCGCCGAAATTGTTAAACAACCGCGCAGTCATTTGCGGAGTAAGAGAGATTTCAGGGACAAGAATCATCACAGTTTTATTCTGACTAAGAGCTTTTTTTGCCAGCTCAATATATACTTGCGTTTTACCGCTGCCGGTTACGCCGTGGAGCAGGTAAGTTTTAAAAATTCCTTCGTCAATATCTTTCCCGACTGAATTTATAATCTGGCTTTGGGTTTCCGTTAAAGTGAAATTTTGTCCGGCTTCTTCGTAGGTTTCCGAATAAATTCTTTCAACTTCTTTATCGAAAACTTCAACTATGCCTTTTTCAGCAAGACTGCTTACAGAACTTTGGGTTGTTCCGGTTTTCTTCAGCAGTTCGGCAAGAGCTTTCGATTCGCCTTTTAATTGAAGAAGATCCAAAAGAATTACAACCTGCTTAGGCGATCTCGATTCAAGTTCGGGAATTAAATCGTAAACTTTTTCCCGCTCAATTATTATTCGTACGTGTTTAACTTTTTTTGTGCGGACTTTTGCATTCTCAATTTCGTTATGAATTGAAATAATTCCTTGTTTTTCGAGCGTACGCAAAACGGAATGAATATTTTTTTTACCCGAAGCTTTTTGAAGATATCCAACGCTGCAAAGTTCCTTTTCGGTAAGTGCCGAAAGAACCAGCGACCGGGTTGATTTTTTATTTTTTTCGTTTTCCAGAACTTCGCTGCAAATCTGGCTGTTGCAGGCAATCATTCTTTTCGATTCAACATCCGATCCGTAGGGAATTGAATTTTTAATTGCTTCTCCGAGTGAACTTAAATAATAATCCGAAATCCATTTATAAAATTTGAGAGAAGTTTCATCGAAAATTGCATGTTCGTCAAGAACATCCATAACAGCTTTTACTTTTTCTTCAGTATCGGCTGTCTTTTTTACCGAAACAACAAATCCGGTAAGAATTCTTTTTCCGAATGGCACAACAACTCTTACTCCGGTTTGAACCATCTGCTGAAGGTCTTCGGAAACAGAGTATGTAAAGGAATTTCGGAACGGCAGAGGAAAAACTACATCAACAAACATTTAATGTCCGTGTAAAAATATTACTTTTATTAAAACAATTATAATAAAAAATAAGATGTTTTTTTTAAGTTAAAATAAAAAAGACTGCTTTCGGGCAGTCTTTTCAACTTTTAGATATTTTTATAAAGATTAAAACATACTTAGCGCATCACTGTAAATGATAAACGCCATTAAAAGCATTAAAAGAGCAAAGCCTATATTATTAATCCATATTTTTACTTTAATCGGCACTTCTTTCCTTATAATGCCTTCAATTATAATCATTATTACATGTCCTCCGTCCAGAACAGGGAAAGGAAGAATATTTATTATTGCAAGGCTTAAACTTAAAGAAGCAAGAAAGCTAAGAAATACACTTATACCCATTTCGGCAGTATCGCCTGCCATTTCAGCAATTTTTAACGGTCCGCCGAAAACTTTGCCGAAAGCTACTTCGCCGAAAATAACTTTGCGGAACATTGCAAAAGTTAAGCCTATTGTATTCCCGATATTATCGAATGTAGCCGATAAACCTTCCATAAGATTGTAAGAGACAGTATCTCTTTTACCAATATATTTAGGTACAAAAAACACTCCCATTTTTCCTTCCATATCCAGTTTGGAAGCAATTTCAATTTCTTTTCCGTCTCTTAAAATTTTAACCAAAACCGAATCGTCTTTATTTTCTTCCATTATTTTATAAATCTGGTTTGTCCATTTAATAGGCATCCCTTTCAATTCAATAACCTGGTCTCCGTTTTTAATTCCAGCATCTTCTGCCGGCGAATTTTCTATCACTTTTCCTGCAACAGGAATTACATCCCCCATATTCAAAAATTCTGCAGAAGGTTCAATTTTAGAAAGGACGGGCTTTCCAATTTTCAGTGTAACAGGTTTTTCGTTCCTTAGGACTTTTATCTCTGCGGATTTACCTGCGCTTGCCATAAGAACTTCGCTGAAAACAGATTCCCAGTCGTTTACTTTTTTATTGTTTACCGAAATAATTTCGTCACCTTCACTGAACCCTGCTTTTTCGGCAAAACTTTCGGGTGCTATATAACCAATTTTAGTTGTGCTTAATATTGGTTTTCCTGAATAAATGTTAATTCCCCAGAAGATAAATACTGTTAAAAGGAAATTCATTAACACGCCTGCAGTAATTACAAAAAGTTTCTGATAAACAGGTTTTGAGCGGAATTCGTATGGCTGGGGTTCTTTTCCGGCAAAATCGGTATCGAAACTTTCATCAACCATTCCGGAAATTTTTACATAGCCGCCAAGAGGCAGAATCGAAAGTCTGTAATCTGTGTGTCCCTGCAAATCAATATCTTCGGACAGATTTCCCAAAGTGAAACCATTAATTTTATTCCACCCGAACAGCCTTTTCCCGAAACCGATAGCAAATACGTCTGTCCGCATTTTGCATATTTTTGCTGCAGCAAAATGTCCGAACTCGTGAACAAAAACTAAAATGCTTATTGTAATTACAAAAAATATAAGTGAATCCATTTACAAAAATTCTCCTTTTAATAAATACTGTTTACAAAATCCCTTGTTTTACGGTCGAATTCAAAAATTGTTTCCAAACAAGGCGACTGTATATTTTCAAATTCATTCAATGCTTTTTTAATAATTTCGGGTATCTGCATAAAACCAATTTTTCCTTTTAAAAACTTGTCAACAGCAATTTCGTTGGCTGCGTTCAAAATGCAGGGTGCAATTCCGCCCGATTCCATAACATTATAAGCCAGCTTGAGACATTCAAATTTATCAATATCAGGCTCGTAAAAACTTATTTGATGTATTTCCGGGAAATTAGTTTCAACATATCTGCTGCTGAACCGCTCCGGGTAACTTAACGCATATTGTATTGGAAGTTTCATATCGGGAAGACTTATCTGTGCTTTTATTGATCCGTCAATGAATTCCACCATCGAATGAATAACAGATTGGGGATGAATTATTACATCAATTTTTTCTTTAGGAAGATTAAAAAGCCATTTGGCTTCAATAACTTCCAGCCCTTTGTTCATCATAGTTGCCGAATCGATTGTAATTTTATTTCCCATCGACCAGTTGGGGTGATTAAGCGCTTCGGAAATAGTAACTTTTTGGAGCTCATGCTTTTCTTTTTTCCGGAAAGGACCGCCCGAAGCTGTAAGAATTAATTTTTGCACTTCCGACTTTTTTTCGCCTTCAAGACATTGAAATATCGCGCTGTGTTCGCTGTCCACCGGTATCATTTCAGAACCGCAGCTGCTTATCAGTTTTGTTATGATTTCGCCGGCAACAACCAGTGTCTCTTTATTTGCAAGAGCAATTCTTTTTTTCTTTTTAATACCTTCAATGGTCGGCGCAAGTCCCGCAAAACCTACTAAAGCCGATACAAGAATATCGTAATCATCATAACCTGCCAATTGGAGCAGCCCTTTTTCACCTTTTAAAATGCTGCATTTATTGCCAATTTTTTGTTCAAGCTCCTGCGCTTTTTCTTCGTCGGTAACTACAACTGTATCAGGATTGAATTCATTTATCTGTTCTTCAAGCAGTCCGATATTTTTATTTACTGTAAGACCTTTTACTTTGAATTTATCAGGAAATTCGCGTATTACATTTAAAGTATTCACACCAATTGAACCTGAGGAACCAAGAATAATTACATTTTTCATCAAAAACCTGTTAACGGAAAAAATAATGAAGAAAAAAAGTTAAAATCAGAAACTTAAAAATAAGATAACCGAACGAATGATAAAAGGATAATATCACGTTTGATTTTAGAGATACTCCTTAAATATTCTTTCTAATTCCGAAAATTTGCCGTCTTCGAGGCGCAAAGTGAGAAACGAAGCGAAATTATTTAAAACAATTACTGCATTTTTACCCGTATCTTTTTCTTCCAGCGAAGTAAGAAGTTCGGCAACCGTAGCATTAACAATTTGAATCTGTTTGTAAAGTTTATCCATTTCTTTTAATTCCCAATCAGGTTTTTCCCCGTTACTTTGCCGCAAATACTGGGCAACAAGATACATAGATAAAGCGCGGTAGCTTGTTTCTTCGAGCGTGGCAAAAGGAAGATGGAATTTAATTAATGGTTTTAGTTTGCTCATTACAGGACAGCAGCTCCCCGCCATAAGAATTCCTGCCATTGAGCTTAACGCATCCTGTACAGTAGTTTTTTTTTCGTAATTTCTTTGGGGTGTTTCAACCGTTAACTGGACCTTTTCGTATGAAGGAAAACCGGTGAAGAACGAAACAGCTTTGTTTAGATTTAATAATACAGGGCAGTATTTATAAACTTGTTCATCAAGATTGCATATTTCACAGCGGAAATTTTTTAATAAAGCCCATTCAGGTTTTTTGCTTTCCGTAAATCCGTCAACTTCCAGATTGTCATTTAAAAACACTGTAAAAGATTTTTCGAAATCTTTTGTAAAAGCAAAGTTAAATTTTATTTCAAACATATTTTCCCTGATTGATTAGAAAGACCAATCAATTTCCCTCAAGTATAAAGCTGAAAAAAACTTATCAAATATAACCTTTATTTTTACAAAATAATAAAAAACAAATCGTCAGGTGATATAAAACAAATTAAATATTTGCTTTTGCAGAATTATATTGTGATATCAGGTTATCAAAAATAGTTTTTACAGGAAGAATATTCCTTATTAATCCTGCACCTTGTCCGGCTTCCATCATTCCTTGTTCTGTGTCGCCATCAAAAATTCCAAGCTTTTCACGCTTCTGTCCTTTCATTTCCCTGAGAGTTGCTTCATCTGCTCCGGCTTTTTCCGCGGCAATTACTTCCTCGCTGAATTTATTTTTAATCATTCTCGCCATGCCGGCCTTACGCAAGACTAAAGTAGTATCAGTATCGGCTGCTTCAACAATTTTTTGTTTATAATTTGGATGAGCCGATGATTCTTCGGTAGCTGCAAAAAGTGTCCCAATCTGAACGCCCTGAGCGCCCAAAGCCAATGCTGCAAGAATACCTCTTCCGTCAGAAATTCCACCGGCTGCAATAACAGGAATTTTCAGATTATCCGCTAATTGCGGAGTTAGTGCGAAAGTTGTCAGTTCATCAAGCCCGTTGTGTCCTCCCGCTTCAACGCCTTCGCCAACAACGGCATCGCAGCCAACGCTTTCAGCTTTCAATCCGAATTTCACGGAAGAAACAACGTGAACAACAGTAATTCCTGCGTTTTTGAAATTTTCTATATACTTACCAGGATGACCTGCGGAAGAAAAAACAACTTTTACTCCTTCTTCAATTGTTACATTAATTAAATCTTCAACATCGCCGCGGAGTAACGGAATATTTACCCCAAAAGGTTTTTCAGTTACTTCTTTGCATTTTTGAATGTGTTCGCGCAAAAGGTCAGCTTTCATTGAACCTGCACCGATTAAACCAAGCCCTCCGCATTCCGATACCGCTGAAGCAAGCCGCCAGCCTGATACCCAAACCATTCCTCCTTGAATAACGGGATATTTAATATTCAAAAGTTCGGTGACTTTGTTCACAACATTCATTTTATTTCCTCATTAAATTTTAACATCTAAATCTATCGAACTGGTTGTAAATTTCCAAAAAATTGAATTTTGAAAAGTAAATAATTAAATTTGTTATCTTATTTTAGAAAGTTGGGATAAAGAAAGTTTTGTTATCCCCAAAAAGGAATTATTTAATATAAATTTAATATAAAAAGAGGTCATAATGTCATATTTTTTCACATCCGAATCGGTTTCCGAAGGACATCCTGATAAAGTTGCCGATGCGATATCCGATGGAGTGCTTGATGCAATTTTCACTCAAGACCCGACGGCGCGAGTTGCCTGCGAAACATTTGTAACTACGGGACTTGTGCTTGTGGGCGGAGAAGTTACTACTACTGCTTACATTGATATACAGGAAGTTGTAAGAAATACAGTAAAAAAAATAGGTTATACCGAAGCGGAATATAAATTTGATAGTGAATCCTGTTCGGTTTTAAATGCTATTCATTCACAATCTCCCGATATTGCAATGGGTGTTGATACCGGAGGAGCCGGAGATCAGGGGATTATGTTCGGATACGCCTGCGACCAGACCCCGGAGTTAATGCCAATGCCGATAGTTTATGCGCACAAACTTGTAAAAAAACTTGCTGACGTTCGCAGAATGAAAAATACTCCTATGCCTTACCTTCGCCCCGATTCAAAATCGCAGGTAACGGTAGAATATGACAATAACCATAAACCTCTTCGTGTTGATGCTGTTGTTGTTTCAACACAGCACGATGCAAAAGTTAGCCAAAAAAAGATTAAAGATGACGTTATAAAATATATCATTAAAGAAATAATCCCCGAGAAACTTCTTGATAAGAACACTAAGTATTTTGTTAATCCTACCGGAAGATTTGAAATTGGCGGACCTCACGGCGACAGCGGTTTAACCGGTCGTAAAATTATTGTTGATACTTACGGCGGCTGGGCTCCTCACGGCGGCGGCGCTTTTTCGGGTAAAGACCCAACCAAAGTTGACAGAAGCGCGACTTACGCAGCACGCCACATAGCAAAAAACGTTGTTGCGGCAAAACTTGCTAAAGAATGTTTAGTACAGGTTGCTTATGCAATCGGTGTTGCACAGCCTGTTTCAATTTTTGTTGATACAAAAGGCACAGGCGTAATTTCGGATAAAGAAATTTCTGAAATGATAATGAAGGAAGTTGATCTTACCCCTAAAGGAATTATTGAAAGATTAAAACTTAGAAGACCGATATATCAAAAAACATCTTCTTACGGTCACTTCGGTAGAAACGATAAAGATTTTACCTGGGAACAGATAGATTTAGTGCCTGTTTTCAGTAAATATAAAACAAATAGCAAAGGAAAGAAATAATGAGTGAAGTATTAAATAAAACAAAATATCTTCTGTATAAAGTAAAAGATATTTCTTTAGCTGAATGGGGAAGAGAAGAAATGCGTCTTGCAGAAGCTGAGATGCCGGGATTAATGGCAATCCGGAAAGAATTCGGCAGCCAGAAACCTTTAAAAGGTGCCCGAATTGCCGGATGCCTTCATATGACTATTCAAACAGCCGTTTTAATTGAAACACTTGTTGAACTTGGCGCTGAAGTTGCATGGTCGTCCTGCAATATTTTTTCTACGCAGGATCACGCAGCAGCTGCAATAGCTAAAGCCGGTATTCCGGTTTATGCTTGGAAAGGAATGAATGCCGAAGAATTTGACTGGTGTATTGAGCAAACCTTGTTTTTCGGTGAAGACAGAAAACCGCTTACAATGATTTTGGATGACGGAGGCGATCTTACTAATATGGTTCTCGATAAATATCCCGAACTTGTAAAAGATATTCGCGGAATTTCGGAAGAAACAACTACGGGCGTTCACAGACTTTATGAAAGAGCAGAAAATGGAACGCTTCCTATTCCAGCAATAAATGTTAACGATTCCGTTACAAAATCTAAATTCGATAACAAATATGGTTGTCGCGAATCTTTAGTTGATGCAATCCGCAGAGCAACCGATTTAATGCTTGCCGGAAAAGTTGCAGTTGTTGCCGGTTACGGAGATGTAGGAAAGGGTTCGGCACAATCACTTCAAAGCACAGGCTGCCGCGTAATTGTTACAGAAATAGACCCGATTTGCGCGCTTCAAGCTGCAATGGACGGTTACGAAGTTAAGAAAATGGAAGATGCAGTTAAGCGTGCAAATATTGTTGTAACTGCTACAGGAAACTGTGATGTTGTAAGAGGTGAACATTTCAAAGCGATGAAAGATAAAACAGTAGTTTGCAACATCGGTCATTTCGATCACGAAATTGATATGGCATGGTTGAATAAAAATTACGGAAGTACAAAAAAAACAGTTAAACCGCAGGTTGATATATACAACGTTGACGGAAAAGAAATAATTGTTCTTGCCGAAGGAAGACTTGTAAACCTCGGTTGTGCAACAGGTCATCCATCGTTTGTAATGTCGAATTCTTTCAGCAATCAGGTGCTTGCACAAATTGAATTATGGAACAATTCAGAAAATTACGAAAACAAGGTTTATGTTCTTCCTAAACATCTCGATGAAAAAGTTGCAAGACTTCATCTCGAAAAAATAGGTGTGGAACTCGATACTATTAATGAAAAACAGGCTAAGTATATCGGAGTGAAGGTTGAAGGACCGTTTAAACCCGATTATTATAGATATTGATTTTTGCAGTTGGTTTTTAAACGCCGCCAAATTTTCAGGCGGCGTTTTTGTTTTAAATAGTATTTTACTGCCGAGTAAAGGTTTTTATTCAAAAATGTTTTTTGAACAAGCAATATTGGATTTTTATTATTTGGGGTTTGCTAATTGCGCATGTCGGAAGCAATTTACAAGATGATCATTAACCATTCCTGCAGATTGCATAAATGCGTAACAAATTGTTGATCCGAAAAACCGGAAGCCGTATTTTTTCATCTCTTTGCTCATTAAGTCAGATAATTCGGTTCGGGCAGGGATTTGTGAAATTGAAATAAAATTATTCTGAATTGTTTTCCCGTCTGTAAATTTCCAGATATAATTACTGAATGAACTGTATTTCCCAATAATTCTTAAATATAATAAGGCATTCGAAATCACGCTTTCAATTTTAAGTCTGTTTCGTATAATTTTATCGTTTATCAGCAATTCGTTTATTTTGTTCGAATTGTAGCGGACAATTATTTCGGGGTCAAAAAAATCGAATGCTTCACGGAAACTTTCTCTTTTTCGCAGGATTGTAATCCAGCTTAACCCTGCTTGAAAAGATTCAAGTGCAAGAAGCTCGAATAATTTCCTGTCATCTTTTAACGGAACTCCCCATTCTTCATCGTGATATTTTACATATAATTTATCATTCCCGCACCAGGGGCATCTTTTCAAGTTATTCATTACTTAATCCAGACCGTTTTAATATTAACAAATTCTTTTATTCCGTAATGCGATAATTCGCGTCCGTAACCCGAATTATTTATCCCGCCGAAAGGTAGCCGGGGATCGGATTTTACAATTCCGTTAACAAAAACAGATCCGGAATCTATTTGGGAAATTAATCTATCAGCTTTATGAGCATTACTTGTCCAAAGTGATGCGCCCAAACCGAAAGAAGTATCATTAGCTATTTTCACTGCTTCATCTTCATTTGCAGCTTGAATAATTACTGCAACCGGACCGAATAATTCTTCGGAATAAGCCGGCATTTCTTTAGTAACTTCCGATAATATCATCGGTTGGAAAAAGAATCCTTTATCGGGGATAGGAATGTTTTTCGTTAGAATTTTTGCGCCTGCTTTAATGGAATCATTAACCTGTTTCTGAAGCTCATCTGCAAATTCTTTTTTGGCAAGAGGTCCCAATTCAGTTTCAAATTCCATTGGATTCCCAATTTTCAATGATTCCATTTTTTTTAAAAATCCAGGAATGAACTTATCAGCAGCTTTTCCCACTGTAATAAATCTTTTTGCAGCGATGCAGGATTGTCCGTTATTTAAAATCCTTCCGGTAACTGCTCCATTTATTGCTGCATCAAAATCGGCATCTTCAAAAATTATAAAAGGATCGCTTCCGCCCAGTTCCAGTACAACTTTTTTTAAGTTTCTTCCGGAGATTGCTGCAACCTCTCGACCGGCAGGTTCGCTGCCAGTTAGTGTAACCGCTTTAACCAGCGGATTTTCGATAACTCTTTTAACTTTGGAAGAAGAAATCTGCAATGTACGAAAAATGTTTTCGGGGAAACCTGATTCCCGGAAAATCCTTTCAATTTCAAGAGCACATTGAGTAACATTTGAAGAATGCTTTAACAAAGCGGCATTTCCAGCCATCAGAGTTGGTGCAGCAAACCGGAAAACCTGCCAGAACGGAAAATTCCAAGGCATTATTGCCAATATAATGCCCAGGGGATTATAAGTTATATAGCTTTGTGATGCATCGGTCTCCACGAATTCATTTTTTAAAAACTCTACACCATTTAAAGCATAATATTCGCAAACCCAGGAACATTTAAGAATTTCAGCTTCCGCCTGTTTAATAGGTTTTCCCATTTCGGAAGTAATCACTTTAGCGAGAAAATCTTTTTCGGAAATCAATTTTTCGGATGCTTTTAGCAAACACTTTTTCCGGGAATCGAAAGTAGAATATTTCCAATGAAGCCAGTTGTTTTCCGTATTAATAATTATATCATCAACCGTTACATCGGTAAATTCTTCGAAAACCGAAATAATCTTTTCTGTTGCTGGATTAATTGAAATTAAGCTCATAGTAATTTAGGTAATTAAAAAGGTTGCAACTCACCGTCAACGTACCCTTCGTAATGCATTACGGTACCGTCGTTATTCCACCAAGTAAAAACGCCGTTTCTTTGATTTTTCCGGAAACTGCCTTCTTCTTTTTTTGTACCGTTTGGATACCAGCAGGTATATTTTCCATTTCGTTCGCCGCTAACATAAGTCCATTCTTTAAACTTTTTACCGTTTTCGTAATATTCTGTTACCAGTCCTTGGAGACGTGCATTATAATAATTTTCGCGCTTTCTGACTTCTCCATTTTTATAGTATTCTACAATTTCACCGAGTTTTACATTGTTTGAGTAGTTTCCTGTACTTTTCAATTCGCCTGTTTCATACCATTCTTTATATTCTCCCTGAAGTTTTCCATCCTGGTAATTTAATTGGCTTTCGAGATTTCCGTTACTGTACCAGCTTGAAAATTTTCCGTCAAGAATTCCGGCAGAATAATTGGCTTCGGATTTAACAGCTTTTTTTTCGATATTAGCAACATTGGTTTTCACTCTGTTGGAATGATATGCTATTAAAGTTCCTGTAAATGGATAATCTTCTCCTTTTATATAAACAAGGTTCCCTTTAACAATAATATCATCGGAGGATACTTGTTTATCGCAGGATAGAATAAAAAATGATACAAATATTATAAAAAAAATTCTCATGTATTAAATGTTCTTTACGATTATAACAAATATAATATAATTATTTATTCATTGGAAAAATATTTAACAATAATTTCTAATAAATATTAGTTCTGCAAATAAAAACATTTTTATTAAAAAATTGCGTGGAAAATATGCCAAAACAAAAAAATCCTAAAACATTTATTCTGGACACAAATGTAATTTTGCACGATCCTTCCTGCTTAACACAATTTCAGGAAAATGATATTGTAATACCTTTGGTTGTAATTGAAGAAATTGATCATTTTAAACGCGGAAGCCAGGTTATTAATCTAAATGCCCGCGAGTTTACCCGCACGCTTGATAATCTTACAGGAAAAGATATTTTTAACGGCGGAATTCCGATAGGGGAAGGCAAGGGTAAAGTAAGGATTCATATTACTAAAGGTCTGGCAAAAGAAATTCACGAAGCTTTCCGTGAGGATAACCCCGATCATCGTATTTTAAGTGCGGCTTTTGAAATTTACAAAAATTCAACTGACAAGAAAAAAGTGATTTTAGTCAGCAAGGATGTGAACTTAAGAATGAAAGCGAAAGCTTTGGGCATTTTAGCAGAAGATTACACAACAGACAGAATTACAAATGTGGAAGAACTTTACAGCGGAAAAGAACTGGTGGAGAATTTTGATGATGATATTCTTCAGAAATTTTTCCACGTTCCTTTCGAAATTCCATCCGAAGAAATTTTGCCGAAAATTAAAGCAGAAATTGTTGCAAATAAATATTACATTCTGCGGAATAATTACCGGTCGGCACTCACAAATCTTAATCATACCAAGACGTTTTTTAAAAAGATTGACAAAGTGGGAGTTTATGGTATAATGCCCCGAAATTCCGAACAGACATTTGCTATTGATGCACTTATTAATCCGGAAATTCCATTGGTAACTCTTACGGGTAAAGCCGGTACCGGAAAAACTCTGCTTGCGCTTGCAAGTGCTCTCGAAGCAAAAAAACATTACCGCCAGATTTATATAGCGCGTCCGATTGTGCCTTTAAGCAATAAAGATATTGGCTATTTGCCCGGTGATGTTGAAAGTAAATTGGGCCCTTATATGCAGCCATTGTGGGATAATTTGAAAGTAATTCAAGATCAATACAGCGATACGGATAAAAATTTTATTACAATTGCAAATATGATTAAAGATCAAAAACTGGTAATCGAACCTCTTAGTTATATAAGAGGACGAAGCCTGCAGCGTATCTTTTTTATTGTGGATGAAGCCCAAAATCTTACTCCTCACGAAGTAAAAACGATAATTACACGTGCCGGAGAAGGAGCTAAAATTGTATTAACAGGAGATATATACCAGATAGACCACCCATATCTAGATTCGCAATCGAACGGCTTGTCGTATTTAATTGATAAGTTTAAGGGACAATCGCTATATGCTCATATTAATTTAGAAAAAGGAGAGAGATCGGAGCTGGCAGAACTTGCAAGTAATTTATTATAATTAATTAGCAATTGAATATATAAGAAATTAATGCTATCTTAATTTTGAGTTTCTCAAAACGAGGAGGCAGTATGAAAACTTATATCTTGTTTACAAAACTTTCACCTGAAATTGCAAAAAAAGTTAAGGATCGTTCTATTTTAGGAAGACATTGGCTGGAGCAGGTAAAGGAAAAGTGTCCGTCGGTTAAGTTTGTTAATCATTATGCATTGCTTGGTAAATACGATTTTATGGATATTTACGAAGCTCCCGATGATGAAACTGCCGTAAAAGTCTCTCTTATAAGCCGGGCAAACGGAGCGGAAACTGCTGAAAGTTTATCTGCAATTTCGTACAAGAATTTTTTGGAGCTTACTAAAGAAATTTGATTTTACAGAATTTTTATTTTTTTAAAAAAAAATAAAATTTAATTAATTGCTGCTGTTCATTTTTTTATTCTTTGAAGAAACATAAACAAAACTGTTTCAGGAGGGAATATGAGTATAATGGAGCAAACAAAATATGTTTTTCATTTAGCGCAAAACATTCATTCGCATCTCAGCAAAATTTATCATACTGTTGGCAACAGTACAGACCGTGAAAGACTGAAACTTCTTCTTGAGTATATGAGCAGTCAGGAAAAAATTCTTAAATCGTGCATCGAAGAATATGAAAATTCTCTTTCTCGAAAGGTACTTAACACTTGGTTTAAGTATGTGCCAAAAGATATCGAAATTGATTATTCGAAAATATTAAGTGTAAATTCAGGTACCGATATTGATGATATTATTACACTTGCTTTGGATATTGATGATAAATTGATTTCTATGTATTCCGAGATGGCGGAGCACAGCGATTGCGAAAGTGTTAAGGATGCATTTTCGAATCTTGTACAGCTTGAGCAGCAAAATAAAAAAAATTTGGTAAGAAGTTATATGCGATTTGAAGATATTTAATCATTTGAAAAGAATGTGGTTTGATTTGACTGAAAATCAAACAGTAGAAATCAAACCATATTCATATTTATTAAAAATAATAATCAACACCGATATTAACTGTTAATAAATCCATTGTGGATTTATTAACGTAATAATCAACGGCTCCGTTTGCAGGATTTATCACTATCCCGCCTACAGTCAGATATTCAGATTCTGAACTCCATAAGTAACGGCATTTTAAATTTAAGTACAAAATACCTTTTTCATCCGGATTATTCCATACTTTAATAAGCATTCCTCCGCCTATACCGTAACTCCAGCTCCAATCGTCAAAATTAGTGGATTCAGCAATGTTTTCGTCGTTACCCCAGTCGCGTTCGCTTTTTACTTCTGTTGTTGTAAAAATATAATTACCGCCTCCGAGAACTTCAAAATAAGGTCGCCAAGTACCTGTAAAAGGAGCTATTTGTAATAGTAAATGCATATTAGCAATACTGTTGTTTCTGTTAACATCAACTCTTATATCAGGAATTGTGTGGCTTAATGGTCTGGACTGGCTTTCTCTGCCGTAATTCAAATATCCGAAATTTAATCCGAGAGTTACAGGTCTTTGCTTATTCGGTTCCCAAAAAGTACCGTGAATTTCAAGTCCGTAACCGAGTTTATCTGTGTTAGATTTAAATTCATTTTTCGGTATTCCAATTACAAAACTGCCCCCGACGGTTTGTGCGTAGTTTATGCTACAGGCAGTGATTAAAAAAACAAACAGAATCTTTAGGTTTCTCATAAATTGCTCCACTATATTATATTTTTATTTCGTCACTAAAAACAACATCATCTTTGTATGCTTTATCTAACAGAAGCTGGTATTTTTTCCAGCTTATTTCAACTGCTCCGAACATTTTTAAGTGTTCAGTTTGAAATTGCACATCCAGCAAAGAGAAATTATTTTTTACCAAATGTTTTATTAAAACAGCTAATGCACATTTCGAAGCTTGCGGCACCTTTGAAAACATTGATTCGCCAAAAAAGGCTCCTTTATATGATATTCCGTAAAGTCCGCCGGTTAAAATCGAATTCTGGTAAACACCAATACTTTTCACAAATCCAAATTCCAATAGTTTAGAATATGCTGATATCAATTCTTTGCTTATCCAGGTTTCGTTGCGCTGAGCGCAAGCATTAATGATAGCCATTGTATTTATATTCGCCTTATACACAAAATCCGTGCCGGATATAAATGTTTTCAATGAACGGGGTATATTGAAGTTATTAAGTGGAATTACAGTTCTGACTTTAGGCTGATACCAATTTATTATGCTGTTTTCATCAGCCATAGGAAATGCTCCGCTTGCATAGAGCATAATCATATTTTCAGGCTCGAGCCATTTTTTTATATCTTGAGGAAGGCCGTAACTCATTATTCAATTTAAATTATAATGAGCAAAAATAATAAAAAAAATTATTTCAAGGAATCTGTTTGCGGTTTTGGGTTGAAAGCCTGGCAGTAATCCTGAATTAAAACATAGGCGCGTTTGTCGCCAAGTTCACCGGCTTTACTCCAATCGAGGCAGGCAGAATCGAGATAATTAAGCTGATAAAGAGCAATTCCCCGGTTTATATAAATTTCTGCTTCTGCCGGCTTAAATTCGATAGCTTTAGTATAATCGGCAATTGCACCTCTGAAATCGCCAAGTTCAACTTTTGCCAAAGCTCTGTTATTATATGCCATTGAGTTTTGGGCGTTTAATATTATAAGCTGGGTATAATCTTTAATTGCTTTACTGAAATCACCCAGATTGTGATAAGCTACCGCTCTATTATTATAAGCAATAGAATCTTCGGGATTTATTTCAATTGCCATAGAAAAATCTTCAATCGCCCCTTCGTAATCACCGCTGTCAGCTTTCATAAATCCGCTTTTTAAAAGTGATGAACTGCGGTCTGTTTTTGTTTCAATTTTTTCTTCGCTGCAGGAAATCAATGAAAAAGAAAAAACAAACAGTACTATATAAAGTAATGAGCTTAAATTTAAACCAGACATTTTTAGAGGAAGCATAGATTTATATCGCCAAAAAAATTATTAAACTATTGAAATAATCGGATTTGTTAAACGTTTCTTTAACAAAAAAAATATTATTTTTATGAATGATTTAATGCAAAAAAGAGAAAATTGAACCAGCCGAAAATTGCTTATCTATATGCTGCCGCTGCTGTATTCCTTTGGTCTACTGTTGCCACAGCATTTAAATTTACGCTTGAAGGGATGAATTATATTCAATTGGTTTTTTATTCATCTTCGGTAAGCACAATAATTTTATTAATAACTTCGGCAGTAATATTTAAGATTGATTATAAAAGTATAATAAGCTCCAAAAATTTATTTTGGAATATATTCACAGGGTTTCTAAATCCTTTTTTATACTATTTGGTTTTATTCAAAGCCTATTCAATTCTGCCGGCACAGGAAGCTCAGCCTCTTAATTACACCTGGCCTGTTGTAGTTTCAATTTCATCTGTAATTTTTCTTAAGAATAAATTCTCGGCTATAACTTTTGCCGGCTTACTTATTGCATTTAGCGGTGTTATTATTATTGCAGTACGCGGGGATTTCAATAATTTACACTTCGAAAATCCTTTAGGGGTTTTTCTATCAACCGGCAGTTCTATAATTTGGGCAAGTTATTGGATTATCAATCTTAAAATAAAAAATGATCCGGTAATTGTTCTTTTACGCTCATTTATTGCAGGCACAATATTTTCGTTTTTGTTCTTGTTAAGCACGGATTCCCTGGCTTTAAATGAGCCTGTGTATATTTTAGGAGCAGTTTATATTGGAATTTTTGAGATGGGAATAACATTTCTTTTATGGATGAAAGCATTGCAGTATTCCGCAGATAAAACCAAAATATCCTCAATGGCATATTTGTCACCGTTTTTATCTTTAATGTTTATTGCAATTGTTTTGGGGGAAAAAATTAAAATGTATTCAGTTATCGGATTAATCTTTATTGTATGCGGTATCTTAATACAAAATATCAGGTCTGTTAAACGGATTCAACGAAACGGCTCTAATATTTTTAATAAATGTTAAAATATTAAGGGATTGTTGATATATTGAAATAAATCATTTTGAAATAGAAAAAAGAATACTTATGTTTAATTTGTAAATGGTTTGTTAGACGTAAAGAATACAAGCCGTTTATTTTAAGTAATTATTTTTTAATGTTTTACAGGAGTTTTAAATGGCAGAACGTCAAGAGGGGACTGTTAAATGGTTTAACAGCTCAAAGGGGTACGGTTTCATTCAGAGACCAGAAGGCGAAGATGTATTCGTACATTATCAGTCAATTATGGGTGAAGGATACCGTTCACTTGAAGAAGGCCAAAAAGTATTATTTGAAGTTAATCAGGGACAGAAGGGACCTCAAGCCAAGGAAGTGGAAGTCGTTAAATAATATTTTAGCTTTTTTACAGGCACCTTGCGGTGCCTTTTTTTTTTATTTTTTAACTCAGATTAAATATTCTTATTATAACTCCCAAAAAATTTTGCAATAATTTAACTTTTACAAGTTTAAAGTTGTTGCTGATAAAAATTAATAATAACATAGTAAGTTATAAATAAAATTATCAGAGGACGTATATGCGATCAGAAATCTTGATTGTTAAAAATATCTCACGGGAAGGTCCTGGAATTTTGCAAGAAATATTAGATGAAAAAAAGATATCGTATAAAATAGTTGATTTATATAAAAATGAAAACTTGCCGGATCCCGAAAGCTTTTCGGCAGTTGTTGTTCTAGGAGGTCCGGACAGCGCCAATGATAAAAATTTGAAAATGGAAAATGAACTTGAGTTTATTAAAAGGACGATAAATTTGGGAATTCCTTATCTTGGAATATGCCTGGGTTTGCAAACGCTTGTTAAATCTGCCGGCGGTAAAGTTATTAAAAGTCCGGTTAAAGAAATAGGGTTTAAAGATCCCGCCGGAAAAAATTTTGAAGTTGAACTGACTGAAAGCGGAAAAAAAGATCTTCTTTTTAACGGATTAGGAAATAAGTTTAAGGTTTTTCATTTACATGGCGAAACTGTAGAGCTGACAAATGAAATGACCTTACTGGCAGAAGGAAATTATTGCAGAAATCAGATAGTAAAATTCGGACGAAATGCTTACGGACTTCAATGCCATTTTGAACTTACCGGACAAATGTTCAATCAATGGCTTGATGAGGATGCAGATTTGAAAGAAATGATGAGGGAAACCCTTACAAAGGATTATAAAAAGATTAAAACTGAATATGAAAATACCGGAAGAAAGCTTTTTGAAAATTTCATAAAAATATCAGGTTTTTAATAAAAAGGTGGTTTTTTTATTAACGAGGAGGTTTGATTTAAAAGTTTTTTATTACTTTTGTTCAATAATAAAAATTTAAAAATACAAAGGTATGAACATGGGGAAAAGTGAAAAATTTATTCAGAAAATAAAAGAAAGTTATACTTTTAAAGGCGAAACAATTACAATGGGCGGTGCTATATACGAAGGTGAATGTATAAACAATCTTAAAATAAAAATTCCGTTAAAAACCCTTAACCGCCACGGACTGATAGCAGGAGCAACAGGAACCGGCAAAACAAAAACTTTGCAGGTTTTAGCTGAAGGGCTTTCCGAAAAAAGCATTCCGGTTTTATTAATGGATATTAAGGGAGATTTAAGCGGAATTGCAAAATCAGGAACTAATAATCCCAAAATTGAAGAAAGGCATAATAAAATAGGGGAGCCGTATAATCCCAAAGCTTTTCCGGTAGAACTTTTAACAATTTCCGACGAAAAAGGAGTAAGACTTCGGGCTACAGTTTCGGAATTCGGACCGGTTCTTTTTTCGAAAATTTTAGAATTAAATGATACACAGGCGGGAATAATTTCGGTGATATTTAAGTATTGTGATGATAAAGGGCTTCCGCTGCTTGATCTAAAAGACTTTAAAAAAGTTATTCAATATATAACCAATGAAGGGAAAAAAGAAATTGAAGAATCGTACGGGAAAATTTCCACTTCTTCAACCGGAATTATTTTAAGAAAAATAATTGAACTTGAACAGCAGAAAGCTGATCTTTTTTTTGGAGAAAAATCTTTTGAAGTTGATGATCTTGTACGCATAAATGACGAAGGATTGGGTGTAATATCTATATTAAGACTTATTGATATTCAGGACAGACCGAAATTATTTTCGACATTTATGCTTAGTCTGCTTGGCGAAATTTACTCGTCTTTCCCGGAAGAAGGCGATTTAGACCAGCCCAAATTAATTATATTTATAGATGAAGCGCATTTAATTTTTAACGAAGCATCAAAAGCATTGCTCGATCAGATAGAAACTATAATTAAACTTATCCGCTCTAAAGGCGTTGGAATATTTTTCTGCACACAGAATCCCACAGATGTTCCTCCGGCAGTTTTAAGTCAGTTAGGGTTAAAAATTCAGCACGCTTTAAGGGCTTTTACTGCAAAGGACAGGCAAATGATTAAGCTTACTGCAGAAAATTATCCAATTTCGGAATTTTATAAAACCGATGAAATGTTAACTTCGCTGGGAATTGGCGAAGCAGCTATCAGCGCTTTAAATGAAAAAGGAAATCCTACTGATTTGGCTGCCACGTTGCTTTGCGCCCCAAAATCGAGAATGGATATTTTAGAAGAATCTGAAATTAATGAACTGCTTGCTAAATCGCAATTGGCAAAAAAATATAACCAGTTAATAGATAGAGAAAGCGCATTCGAAATGCTTAGCGAAAAAATTGAAATGGCAAACAGACAAAAGGAAATTCCTGCCGAAAACTCTGTTTCCAGAAGCGGACGTCCTGCCCCTCGCGAAAAATCTACTTTCGAAACAATAATTAACAGTCCGGTTACTAAACAAGTAGGCACAACAATTATGCGCGAAGTTACGCGCGGAATTTTAGGTGTTTTGGGGTTAGGCGGTACAACCCGAAGAAGAAAAAGTATATTTTAATTTCGGGAATTTGTGGATGTGGATTAATTTAATTGGTTTTATAACTTTTGCTTTTACCGGTTCCATAACACCCGGTCCAAATAACCTTACTCTTTTTTCTTACGGAAGAACAAATAATTTCCGGCAGTCTTTGCATCTTATGGCTGGAATAATGTTCGGGGTATTTTGCATGCTTTATCTTGCCGGATACGGAATTGCACAATTAATAACAGCAAATAAATATATCGAGATTCTGTTAAAAATTGTTGGAACTGTTTGGCTTATTTATTTGGGATTTTTATTGAGTAAAATAAATCCCTTTGATGAAAATACAGAAGCCAGAATGATTTCTTTTAAGGAAGCTTTTTTAATGCAATTTATAAATCCAAAAGCTTGGCTTATGGCAATAGTTAGTGCCGGTGCTTTTATGCCTGATTTTTCGAACATTCATTTGAATGTGTTTGTCTTTTCTCTAACCTTTTGCGCAGTCGGAATTCCCTGTATGTTGATATGGTTAAAGATGAGTAAAGTTGTTTTTTTTGTATTTAAAAATGAGAAATCGAATAAATTTTTGAGTCATATTATTTTTGCGTTGATGATTTTAAGCGCTGCAAGTATTTGGATAAAATAAATAGCACAAACAGTTAAACAAAAATTTGAGTTTTTAAAAATATTCTTATATATTTAATGTCTAAATTTTTGAAGGAAAAGATTAAATGAAAAATAATATTCACCCAAATTATCAGAAATGCGAAGTTAGTTGCGTATGCGGAAATACTTTTATAACACGCTCAACAGTTGATCATATCAAACTTGAAATTTGTTCAGAATGCCATCCTTTCTTTACCGGAAAGCAGAAAATTATTGATTCAACAGGAAGAGTTGACAGATTCAATAAAAAATACGGTATTAAAAGATAAAATTTTTGCTTTTTTGCAAAGGGCAGCTTAAAGCTGCCTTTTTTATTTTAAATACCATACATTATTCATATTGTTTTTTAATTAATGTTAATTTGTTATTTTTACCTTAAAAATTATGGAAAGGAGTTTTTAGTTTAATGCCTGATAATTCTGAAATAAACGAAGGATACAAAGAACTGAATTTGTATGAAGGTGTTAGAGGCATTGCCATAAAAATTCTTAACCGGATTGACCGCACCGATGCTTATCTTGATAAATTGTTAGAAGTTGAATTAAGAAACAATGATCTATCGGCAAAGGATAAAGCATTGCTTTATGAAATTGTTCATGGCGTTACAAGGTGGATGGGCAGAATAGACTGGATTTTAACCGGTTTTTATAAAGGTACTTTCTCAAAAGGAATTCCGAATATTAAAAATGCATTACGCGTTGCATTATATCAAATAATGTTTTTGGATAAAGTACCTGACTATGCGGCAGTAAATGAATCGGTTAATTTTATAAAAAGACTTCAGGGACAGAAGCCTGCCGATCTTACTAATGCAATTTTGCGGAATATTATTAAGAACAAAGAAAATATACGCTATCCCGAGCGCGAACAAGATTTACCAGGATTTTTAAGCGCATATCAGTCGCACCCATCCTGGCTGGTAAAAAGATGGCTTTCGCAATTTGGCGAGGAATTTACCGAACAATTGCTTATTGCAAATAACGAAAAACCGCAAATGTTTTTAAGAGTTAATAAATTAAAAACTTCTGCCGAAGAGTTAAAAGGGCTTCTTAAATCGGTTAATTTAAAGTATTACGATGCCAATTACTTAAATGAATTTATAAAGCTTGCATCAATCACTAACATTACGGACTGGGAATATTTTTCGAAAGGTTATTTCAGCATTCAGGATGAAAGCACCGGATTTCCCTGTTTACTGCTAGACGCAAAACCTGAACATAAAGTGTTAGATTTATGCGCTGCTCCGGGCGGTAAAACTACGCTTATTGCTGAGATGATGAAAAACAATGGCAAATTAGTTGCAATAGATAAATTTGCAGCGCGTATTAAAATTCTTAACGGCAATCTTGAAAGAATGGGAGTTAAGAATGCAGAAGTTGTTGAAAGCGATGCTTTGGAATTTGAAGGCGGTCCGTTCGACAGGATTTTAATTGACGCACCATGCTCGGGTTTAGGAACCCTTACAAAAAAACCGGATATCAAATGGAAAAGAGATTTAGGTGATATAAGAAAATTAAGATTTTCGCAAATGTCGCTGTTAAAAAAAGGAGCATCGCTTTTGAAGAGCGGGGGTTTCTTGGTATACAGTACCTGCACAATTGAAAAAGAAGAAAATTTTGGCATAATTAAGGATTTTTTAAGCGAGAATAAAGATTTTAAGCTGGTAAGCGCAAAAGGTTTTTTTGATGACAGTATAATTAATGAGGACGGCTGTATACAAACCTATCCGCATATTCATAAAATGGACGGAGCATTTGCGGCAAAATTAACTAAATTATAATAAATTGTAAAAGCGCCTATGAACAAAGATGCGTTATTAAAATTTGCCGAAGAATTAAAAAACAGCAGAACCGAGAAAAAAATCACCTTGGAACAGATTTCTGCTAAAACCAGGATTGATATTAAATTTCTGAAAGCCATCGAATCCGGAGAAATTGAAATTCTGCCTGAAATTTATATTAAAGCCTTTATTAAAGAATACGCGAAAACTATAGATCTTAATCCGGAAAATGTATTAAAAAAATTTGAGCTGGCTAAATCAGGATTATCCGATGAACCGGTTGCAGAAGAAAATTCAGAAAAACCTGAGACCAAAAAAACTTTTGAAAACCCCCCGGAAAATATTCCAAAATCGGAAATGAAGGAGAAAACAAATAAAAGCAATATTGCTTTACTCATAGGGGCAGCTTTATTTGTTATACTTCTTATCATAATATTCACATTTTTCAGCGGAAATAACAAAGAAATTATAACCGAAAATAGCACTGTACCTGAAGAAGAAATTAAAAAAGAAATTACTGTAGATAAAAATACGGAAGTAAAAAAAGAACAGCCTGCTATTCCAGAGGGAGTTCTTAAACTCCGAATCAGCGCATCTGATACATCGTGGGTTAAAATTATAAGCGATGAATCGGTTGCAGAAGAAATAACTCTTTATCCGGGAATGGATAAATACACTGCGGCAGGATCATCTTTCCATCTTATAATAGGAAATTCCGCCGGTATAAATTTAGAATTGAATTATAATAAACTTGAATTCAGCGGGAATGAAAATCAGGTGAAAAGCGTTTTTATTAATTCCGAAGGATTGAAATACATTAAGACCAAAGATGTACCTGGATATGATGAACAAGGAACAAATTAAAAAAAGGATATCGGAACTTAAGGATATGTTGGATGAACATAATTATAAATATTATGTTCTTTCTCAGCCCGAAATAAGCGATCAGGATTTTGATAACCTTATGACCGAGCTTAAAACACTTGAAGATGAAAATCCTGAATTTATTACATCCGATTCGCCGGCAAGAAGAGTAGGCAGCGATTTAACAAAGGATTTCAAATCTGTTACGCATTCCGTTCCTATGTTAAGTCTTTCCAACACGTATAATTATGAAGAACTGCTCGAATTCGAAAAAAGAATAAAAAATGTGCTTTCGGATGAAGAAGTAAAAGTTGAATACGTTGCAGAATTAAAAATTGACGGGCTGTCGGTCAGTCTGAAATATTCGAATGGTATCTTGGAAACAGCAGCTACCCGCGGAGACGGAACTATCGGCGAAGAAATTACAAACAATGCTAAAACTATTAAAAGTATTCCGTTAAAACTTAAGCAGAAACAGTTTTTTGAAGAATTTGAAGCAAGGGGCGAAATTTTTATAGATGTGGAGTCTTTCAGAAATCTTAACAAAGAACGAGAAGAGAACGGGGAAAAGACATTTGCAAATCCAAGAAATTTTGCTGCAGGAACTGTTAAACTTCAGGACCCGCGCATTGTAGCTTCTCGTCCGCTTGATGCTTTCTTTTATTCTTTTTTAACAAAAGAAAATAAAAATGAAACACATTTGGACAATTTGATTTTATTGAAAAAAATAGGTTTCAAAGTAAACCCGAATTTCAAACTATGCGGTTCGATAGAAGAAGTTATGGATTATTGCAAGTACTGGGAAAATGAACGTGACGGACTTCCTTATGAAATTGACGGAGTTGTAATAAAAGTAAATTCTTTGTGGCAGCAAAAAAAACTGGGTGAAATTGCAAAATCGCCAAGATGGGCAACAGCTTTTAAATTCAAAGCTAAGCGGGTTGAAACAAAAATAAATAAAATAATCTGGCAGGTAGGAAGAACAGGGGCTGTGACTCCGGTAGCAGACTTGGAACCTGTTTTTTTGGCAGGATCAACTATAAGCAGAGCAACGCTGCATAATTATGATGAAATAGTACGAAAAGATATAAGGGAAGGCGACACTGTTGTTATTGAAAAAGGCGGAGATGTAATACCAAAAGTTGTTGAAGTTGATAAAACAAAACGGGAAATTCTATCCAAAGAAACTGTTGCTCCGGTTAATTGCCCTGTGTGCTCAAGCCTGCTGATAAAACTGGAAAGCGAAGCAGCAATTTATTGCAGCAACGAAAATTGTCCTGCAAGAATAAAAGGAAAAATCCTGCATTTTGCATCGCGGGGAGCTATGGAAATTGAAGGATTAGGAGAATCGCTTGTGGATTTGTTTGTAGAAAAAGGTTTTATAGAATCGATTTCCGATATATATCTTCTAAAGAACAAAAAGCAGGAACTTGTTAAAATTGAACGCCTGGGTGAAAAAAGCATTTCAAATCTTTTAGAAGCAATTGAAAAAAGTAAGACAAGACCTTTTGGCAAAGTGCTTTATTCACTGGGGATAAGATTTGTTGGAAGCGGAGCGGCACATAAACTTGCTAATCATTTTAAGAACATCACTAATCTGATAAAAGCTTCCAAAGATGAAATTGAAGAAACTGATGAAATAGGACCCAGTATCAGCGAAAGTTTGATTAAATATTTTTCGGATAAACGTAATATTGATTTAATAGAGTTTTTACAGTGTGAAGGGTTGAAATTTGAAGTTGAAACAGAAAACGCATCAAATAAGTTAAACGGGTTATCGTTTGTTGTTACCGGTACTTTGAAAGATTTCAGCCGCGAAGGAATTAAAGATGTAATTATTAAAAACGGAGGCAAAGTATTGTCTGCAGTAAGCAGCAAAACTGAATTTGTGCTGGCAGGTGAAAACGCAGGCAGTAAATTAAAAAATGCAGAAAAGCTGGGGATTAAAATTATTAACGAAGATGAATTTTTAAAGATGATTGAAGAAAGGGAATGATTGAAAATTTAAAAAACAAATTAGCTTTATATTTTCTTAGGAAAAGTTATAAAAGAGCAAAGGCAGATAAAAAAATAGAATATGATTTTTTCAGGAAATCTTCGAAGTATTTAATTGTAATGCCGGATTCCGATGAAGATTATCAAAACAGTTTTCATATAATAAGATATTTAGCAAAGAAGAAAAAAAATGTTTCGGTATTTATTCCGGAATATAAGATGAATTTATTCGATAAATCATTAAAATGTGAAATTATAACATACGGATTATCGGATAAAACAAAATTAAACCTTCCGTCAAAAGAAATTATTGAAAAATTAAAAGAAAAAAAATATGATGCAATTTTGGATTTGAATAAGTCTGAAAACTTATATTTTGCCGGTGTTGCTTTGCTTCCAGAATGTAAAATTAGGGCAGGCGTTAATAAACAGAAGACTAAACAATTTTATAATGTACTATTCAATATTTCCGAAAATAATTCTGAAATATCATACAGAAATTTGTTAAATTCTTTAAGTATGTTTTAAAAAGTATTTTTTAATAAATATAAGTATTATATGAGCGATACAATAAATTTCGAATTGAAAAAAAACAACGGTGTTGTTGTAATGAAATTGAATGAACCCCGTGTTGACAGCAGTGTTGCGGGTTTATTAAAAGGAGAATTTTCAATTATTTTAACAGATGAAGAAATAAGATATCTTGTTCTGGATTTATCTCCTGTAGAATATTGCGACAGCAGCGGATTGAGTGCAATTTTGCTTGCATACAGGCTTCTTCAGTCGAATGAAGGAAATATTAAATTAGCTTCTCCGCAAAAAAATGTTAAGTCGCTGATTGAAATATCGCAGCTCGACCGAGTTTTGCCAATATATAACTCAGTTGATGAAGCATTAGCTGATGTAAAAAATTAATAGTTCATCAGACTGAAAATGCTGATGACTGCCGGAAGATTAAAAAAAATAAAAATGATTGTTTGCGATATCGACGGCACACTGTTGAATAATTCCGGCCAAATTGATATAGTTAACAAACGGGCGATAGAAAAACTTAAGCAGAAAAATATTATTTTTACTTTAGCTAGCGGACGAATACATTCGTCGGTATTGAAATTTGCGAATGAAATGTCTTTAGATGCGCCTTTAATTTCTCTTGACGGTTTGGTGATTAAAAATGCTGAAGGAAGAGTATTTTATCAGAATTTAATTTCGCAAAAAGCAGTGAAAAAAATAATAAATATCTGTAATAAATTAGGAGCAATTCCTGCAATTACTACTTCGGAAGGCAGTTATATAAAGCAAGACAAAAAAAGTTCCATCGAAATTAAAAAAACCGGAGCCGGTTGGGTTTATGTTGATGATTTATCGGTATATTATAAAAATGTTTTAGAAGTGAATGTAATCAGCGAAAGAAAAGAAATAATTACATATTTAAAGAATAAATTTAGTTTCCCTTTTTCTTTTAATTATTCTCCTAGGATTTACAAATCGGAAAACTCATTTAATTACTATCTGGAAATAAGAAAAAAAAAGTCAGATAAAGCCCGGGCATTATTAAAATTATGCAAAATCCTTAATATTAATCCTTGTGAATGTGCAGTAATTTGCGATTGGTACAATGATATCCCGCTATTTAAGACTAAGGCATTGAAGGTTGCTTTAGCAAATTCTATTGACGAATTGAAAAATAATGCAGATATTGTAACATCAAAATCGAATGAAGAAAACGGAGTAGCAGAATTTATTGAAAAGATATTTTGTGAGTAAATATGGAAAAAGATAAAAATAACCGTTTAAAAACAAGCCTGCGGGCAAAAATATTAATTATCTTTTTAACAATTGCACTTGTTGTTTTAATGTTTCCCAAAGGCGAGTCTTTGGAATCGGAAGTTACTGTCGGGTCTGTTTGGATTCAGGATGATTTGATAGCTTCAACATCATTCCCGATTTTAAAAAAACAAGAGCAATACGAATCTGAAAAACGTCGGGTGGCATCCAAAGTATTTCCGTTTTTTGTTAAGAATGAGGAAATATCAATCCAAAAAGAAATTGATCTTATAAATTATAATAAAAAGTTAATAGGTCTTATTGATGAAGAATTGCTTCTTAATAATTCAACTCAAAATCCCAATAAATCAATACTAACTGAAAAATCTTTTGCCGAGTTTAAAAAATTGAGAAGAAATGATTCCTCAAATTCATTAACGGATAAGAAAAGTTTGAGCTATGTTTTAAGAATTTGTTCCGGTATTTTGGGCACCATATATCAAAGGGGAGTATTAGATAAATATTACAGCGAAATAAAAAAGGATTCTATTTATATAAAAACCGGTAAATCGGGGATTGTTACATTGAACCGCGATTATTTCGATCCGCTGAGTGTTCAGCAATTCATCAAAGATTATCTTGCAAAAAATTACAGTGACGATAAAGAATTGAACCAGGCAATTTACGAATATGCAAATTTTTTTGTGGTTCCGGATATTATTTATGATGAAATATTAACACAAACCGCAATTGAAGATGCAGTTAATAAAGTATCTCCCAATATAGGAATTGTTAACGAAAATGAAAGAATTATAGCTAAGCACGATAAAATATCGGCTGAAGCAAAAATGAAAATCGATTCGTACCGAATTGCCAAAGCTGAAGAATCGGGGTTAACTGATAAAATTACGCAGCTTATCGGAAAGTCGCTTCACATAATTCTTATTTCTATAATTTTTATGATTTACATTTATCTTTTCCGCGAAAAAATATATACCGATAACTCAAAAATTTTAATCCTTGCAATCATAATTTTACTAATCAGTTTTCAGACGTTTTTGATACAGCAGATAAATGTTAATGCGGGAATAGAATATTTTATTCTTGTACCAGCCGGTGCGATGCTTTTAACTATTATTTTCGATTCCCGGATAGGTTTTTACGGAACAATAATAATAGCTCTTATATGCGGAGCACTGAGAAGCAACGATTATGTTTTTACCACAACGAACATTCTTGCAGGCGCTGTTGCAGCATATACGGTAAGGGATATCCGTTACAGAAGTCAGATATTCCGTTCGTTCCTTTTTATTCTTGCAGCTTATATTTCTGCAATATTTGCTTTCGGACTTGAAAGTTTTACTTCTTATAACGAAATGCTTTATCAGAGTGCGTTTGCTTTTGGCAATGCTCTTTTCAGTCCTGCAATAACTTACGGATTAATAATATTTTTTGAAAAATTCTTTAAAGTTACAACCGACCTTACGCTTTTAGAACTTACAGATTTCAATCGTCCTCTGTTAAAAGAACTTGCTTCGAATGCTCCCGGAACATTTAACCACTCGATGATAATCGGTTCTATTGTAGAGGCTGCTGCAGAAAAAATTAATGCTAACCCTTTACAGGCGCGTGTAGGGGCATATTATCACGATATAGGGAAAATTACGGATCCCGTATTTTTTGTGGAAAATCAGATGGATAATTACAATGTTCACGAAGATTTCACACCAGAACAAAGTGCAAACCACATTGCCGATCATGTCCGCAAGGGTATTGAGCTTGCTGAAAAATATAATTTGCCTGATGAAATTATAAATTTTATACCGATGCATCATGGCACAATGGTAATAAGTTATTTTTACGAAAAAGCCAAGGAAAAAGCTCTTGCTGATGAAGTCGTTAATATTGATAATTTCCGATATCCGGGACCAAAACCGAATTCGAAAGAAACTGCGCTTGTGATGCTTGGCGATGCCTGCGAATCGGCTGTGCGATCTTTGCAGGAACCGGATGCAAAAAAAGTTGAAAATGTAATTACAAATCTCATCAATATGCGAATTGATGACGGACAGCTTGATAATTCACCTTTAACTTTTGAAGATATTAAATTAATTAAGGAATCATTTACAAACAGTCTTGTTGGGCAGCATCATAAACGAATAAGATATCCGCGTCAAGATGAACTTGAGCAGGAAACAAAACTTCAGCTGGCTAAAACCGAGCCATTAAAAGAAGAAGAACCTGAAAACAAATCTTCCGATAAAAATGAATGAGTTTGTTAGAGAATATATTTCGGTTTTGCGGCTCGAAAAAAACTTGTCCGAAAATTCAGTAAGCGCTTATAAAAATGATTTAAATATTTTTATAACTTTTTTAACCGATTATGGAATTACTGACTTTTCGGAAGTTGATAATAAGGCGCTGCTTGAATTTTTTAACAGAAAGGAACAATCCGAAAAAGAAACAACAACCAACGCAAGATGCATTTCGGCATTGAAAGGATTTTTTAAGTTTCTCGAAAATTCATCGTATATAAAAAAAAACCCGATGGATAAAATTGAACCTCCGAGGATTATACGCAAGCCTCCGGAAGTATTGGCTTTTTCGGAAATAGAAAAGCTGCTGGATCAGCCTGATACAGAGGATAAACTGGGACTTAGAGACAAAGCGATGTTAGAGCTTTTTTATTCATCGGGACTTCGCATTTCGGAACTGATAAACATAAGGGTATCTGACCTTTTTTTTGAAGATGAAGTGATACGGGTTTTGGGGAAAGGATCAAAAGAAAGAATTATACCGGTAGGTTCGGACGCAATAAAATGGGTTACTGAATATTTAGTAAGATCGCGGCCGCTTCTTGAGAAAAAAAGCTTAAGCAAAAACATTGTTTTTTTGAACAGAAACGGTAAAAAACTTTCGCGTATGGGAATTTGGAAACTTCTTAAAGGTTATTCTAAAAATGCCGGAATCGAAAAAGATGTTCATCCGCACACTTTAAGGCATTCTTTTGCCACACATCTTGTTGAAGGTGGCGCAGATTTGCGAGCTGTTCAGGAAATGCTTGGTCATTCGGATATTTCAACAACACAGATTTACACACACGTTGACAGGGATTTTATAAAACAAAATCACCGTGATTTTCATCCGCGGGGGTAATTTGAAAAAGATATTCTGCTTAATATTTTTCGCGTTAATTTTAATTATTTATTTTTCGTGCTCGGAAAAAGATAAAAGACCGGTTATAAAACTTAAAAAAGAAAAACCAGTGTATATTGCAATAAAATTTCAGGATTCGCTGAAAGCAGAAACATTTGCAAGCAAGCTTGACGGATATTCTTTTGATACAGTTTTTGTTAAAGGTCTCTGTGAAAATGGAAACCAAAAAAAAGAATACAGGCTTTTAGCAGGTACATTCGCAAACATACGATCGGCGGGTGAAAAAGCGATGGAGATGATGTCGGATTCGGCAATTAAGGATTTTGAATTATTCCGCGACAGTATAATTGAAAAAGGAAATTTTCAGAATTTCTTTTTTATCGGCACCCATCTCGACAGACCAGGACTATACCGTTATAACATTCTAAAGAAAAAATATTCTTTGGTATGGAGCCCCTGGGGTAAAAAAATAATTACGTTTGAACAGTCCGAAGATAAAACTAACTCTTTTTTTATTACAATATTCCGTTCAGGAAACAGAGGTTCGTTTCCTTATGTTACCGATGCAAGAATTTATCATTTCAATAAGGAAGAAGAAACTATTAATTCTGTTGAATATATAGGCAAATGCCAAAGACTTCAGGCTGATTGGATATCGCGTGATACATTTCGTGTAATTTTGACCTATATCGATTCGGTAAACACATCATTCGTATATAAAAAAACGATAAAATATTTAAGCAACGGGATTAGAGTTTTCAATGATTCGCTTAAATTCAATCTATTAACAGACGGTTACCCTTCGTTCCCCAAAAAAGGTTTTAAATATTCTTCGGAAAAGAAGAAATACTTTATGGAGCTGAAGTCAGATTCGTCAATTAATATTGTTGAAAGAGAAGAATCTAAAAAAAACGAAATTGTTGGCATCAAAGGAAAAATAGTAAATTCATTATGGAATGAGGAAAAAGGGATATTAATCCTCACAACGCTCGAAAAAACGGAGAAGAATATAAAGTCTTTTATTTACGGAATTGATTTGGAAAAATATAATATTATTTTTGAAGATGAAATTTTTGGGATTACCAATACAAGATTTTACGGGAATTGTTTATTTTATGATTACATCTTAATAGACAGAAAAATTATAAAAGTTTTTGATATTAAAAACTTAAATGAATATGCCGAAATTAAAATTAAAGGCAATTGCGGAATTAAAAATATTAAATTATAAATAGTTCAAAACTAAAGTAAAACGTTATCTTCTTATATTTAGAAACAAAATAAATCCGCTAAATTATAAAAAAATAAGTGCGACAATTCTTGCATTAAAACAGGATAAATATGTTTATAAATAAGTACCGTATAACACTTTTCTCTATATTTACAGCAATTATAGTTTTAATTATCGATCTGCAAATCCGCAACAACTATTTATCGCAGTTTTCATTTACGGATATGTTTTTTTATATAATTTCTTTTATATCCGAACTGTTATTAATATTGATTTTATTTTCGCTATTCGATAAACAAAAGATTTTAGCAGGTCTGCTTATTTCAATTTATTTAATAGTAATTATAACTTCATATTCGTTTTATTTCTATTTTAATACTCTGCCGGGAATAAATACATTTGCATTTTTATTTCTTTCACCGGAAAATTCAATAAGCATAATTAACGACGGGACTAGTATATTTCAATTAATAACAATAGTTGGAATAATTGCAATTATATTAGCTGTTATTTATAAAAATTCGGGAAAGTATAAGCCATACTCAAAAATAATGCTGGCAATTTTCTTTGCAGTTTTTGTTATATTAAATTTAGTGCTTAACAATAATTTAAAATTTAAGGATAACCGTACTCTTCCTTTTACAAATGCTGTATTTTCTATAAAACAAGGATTTACTGAATATAAGAATTACGAACAGGCTGATAAAATTGGCAGCCGCTCATATAATCTGCCCGAAGTAAAATCGAAAAAGAAATCGGCTTTTAATATCATTTTAATAATGAACGAAGGTTTAAGTCCTTTTTATTTGATGGAGTACGACTATAAATTTGCAACCGATAGTTGTATCAATTCATTTATTAATAAAAACCGGACAGACATATTTCTATTTGATAAAGCATTCTCAAATTCAACAGTTACGGCTGTTTCAGTCCCTTTTACCCTTGCAGGTGTCAATCCAGTTCAAGGGAAGCATCAATTATCGAATATCCCATTAGTTTATGAAATGTTGGAAAATAATTATGGCAATGTTGCAACTTCAGTAATCACATCATGGTCTTACGATGAGCTTTCGAGGTACAAAGATTATTTTTCTTCAGAAAAACTTGACTATTTTATTTATCGTGAAAAAATAAATGCCCCAAAGGTTGTTGATATGGCTGCAGATGACAGCCTTATAATAAATGAATTTTCGAAGTTTGCTAATTCATTAAAAAAAAGTGAGCGTTTTTTCACATTTCTTCATTTTTCAAACACTCATTATCCGTACTATTGTCCTGAGAAATTTAAAAAATTTCATTTTGAAGATGAATTATTAAATAATTATTTAAATTCTGTTAATTACCTTGATAAGAATATTGATAGACTATTTAAAGTGCTGGAAGGTAAAAATTTGATGAAAAATACAATTATTATTTTCACTTCAGATCATTCGGAATCATTAGGCGAGCATATTAAGGAGAAAGGTCATTTCGGAAAGTTTTCAGCATTTAAAAATAAAATACCCATGTGGATTTATGTACCTGATGAAATTAAAAGTAAGATTGAAAGCAGAGGGGGAATTAAAGCAGAACGGGTAAGAAAAAACACTGCTCTGCCGGTAAGTAACAACGATATAATTCCTACAATACTTGATTTATATAACATAAAAAAACCTGAATATATGAAATACGGCAGTTCACTTTTTAATAAATTGGATACCGCAAGAAATCTCTATGTTTATAATGGGAAGGGTGAAAACCGGACTGATTCAAAAGAATATTTTGGAATTATCAGCGCGGATAAATATTTTGTTGCTGCATATGAGCACGAAGATATTAGCTACAATCTGTATAGACTTAATGATTTTTATCAGGAGCATAACTATTGGAAAAAAACTTTGCAATCCGATAGAACTGCTTATATAAAAAAAACCAAAGAAGTTTTTAAATGATAAACTTCTTGTACCAAGTATCATTCCCTAAATTATTACAGTTATTATACATTTTTGATAAAAATCAAAAAAGAAGGTAATACAGCAATCTCTTTGCTGAACCATTGATTTGAAAATAATTCCGATGTAAATAATCACCATAAATATTACAAGCGTTATTTTCTTATATTTGAAACCACAATAAATTATTAAATTGAAGGAAACTTTAAGATTGTTCAAATACAAAACTTATTTCCGAATACTAACCTATTTAAAGCCGTATTGGTTTAATCTGTTTCTATCAATAATCTGCACAATCTTATTTGCACTTTTTAACGGCTTATCAGTTTACCTTTCAATACCGCTTTTAGGTACACTTTTTAATGAAACTCAAGAGGCCCAACAGTCGGAACTCACTACACAATCTGATAATGCATTTTTACCGGATTTTATTGATCAGCCTTTGAATAACATTACCAGTTTTTTTGCGAATGCAATATTATCAGGTTCAAAGTTTGATGTTTTATCTAAAATATGTGTAGTTATTCTAATTGCCTTTTTATTAAAGAATATTTTTGGATACCTGCAGGCATATTTTTTATCTTTTGTCGAACAAAATTTTGTTAAAGATTTCCGTGATGATGCATTTAGCCATTTACATTCACTTCCGCTAAGTTACTTTAAAAATGAAAAAACCGGTCATTTAATTTCGAAAATAACTAACGATGCAGCGGTTGTTCAAAGCATTTCGCCTGTGTTTTTTAATTTAGTACGCGAACCGCTTACAATAGCCGTTTTTATTGGAATTGCTTTGTCAATAAGCTGGCAACTTACAGTATTTTCATTTCTCATTCTCCCGTTTTCTCTTCTTATAATTGGTTGGATTGGACTCAAGATTAAGAAGCAAAGTTTAAACTTACAAGAAAAGATGGCGGGTATAACCTCTATTTTAGAAGAAACAATAAACGGTGTTAAAATTATTAAAGCATTCGGGATGGAAAATTATGAAATTAATAAGTTCAAAAATGAAACCACCAAATACTCAAAAATAATTTTAAAGATGGTAAGGATAAAAAATGCAGCATCCCCTATAACAGAATTTTTAAGTGTTTTAATTGGTGTAATAATCATTTTTTTGGGAGGGAAATTAGTACTTACAACTCAAGAACTTAAAGCCAGCGAATTTTTAGGATTACTTTTTGCTATTTTCCAGATAATGCCGCCAATTAAAGAACTAAGTAACGTAAATAATATGATTCAAGTTTCCAGCGCTGCTGCCGAGCGGATTTTTGAAATAGTTGATACCACGCCGGATATTCAAGATGCTATAAATCCATCTGAAAAAGAAACTCTCGAAAATAGTATTGAATTTAAAAATGTAAGTTTTATTTACTCCGATTCTGATGACAAAGTTTTAGATGATGTTTCCTTTAAAGTAAACAAAGGGCAAATTATTGCTCTTGTAGGAAGCAGCGGAGCAGGAAAAACCACGCTGGTCGATCTCATTCCGCGATTTTACGACCCTTCGGACGGAGCTGTTTTAATTGATGGTACCGATATACGCGATATGAAAATTGAAAATCTGCGAAGACTTATGGGAATTGTTACGCAGGAAACAGTTTTGTTTAACGAATCCGTGAAAAATAATATTTCCTACGGAACCGGAAATGTTAGTGATGAGGATATTATTAACGCGGCAAAAGCTGCAAATGCGCACGATTTTATAATGGAATTGCCGGAGGGGTATAATCAGATTATCGGAGAAAGGGGCACAAAACTTTCCGGCGGGCAGCGTCAAAGACTTTCGATTGCCCGGGCGCTTTTAAAAAATCCGCCGATTATGATTTTTGACGAGGCAACTTCTGCACTCGATAACGAATCGGAAGTATTAGTTCAGCAGGCAATTGAAAGATTAATGAAAGAAAGAACAACTTTTGTAATAGCACACAGATTAAGTACAATCCGAAATGCAGATAGAATTCTTGTGCTTGATCACGGGAAAATAATTCAGGATGGATCGCACGACGAATTAATTAAAAACGAAAAAGGTTTATACAAAAAACTTTACGATATGCAATTCCGGTAAATATGGAAGAATGTAAAATAAAAGTTAACGAAAAATTGGTTGTGTCAGTAATTGCAGGATTACTTTGCAGCTTTGTAATTTCTCTTCTTCTTTTTCAGGTTTTTGCAGTGCTGCTTTTTATTTTCTGGCTCTTTGAACCTTGGGTGAAAAAATTAAAGACATTCGACAGTTTTGTATATATCATCTTTGTGTTCGGAATTATCCGGGCGGCTTCAATTTTCTTTTCAGAATATCCCGAGGAAAGTTATGAGGCATTTGCACGGGAAAGTCTTTTTTACACAACTTTTATCTCGCTGAATTATTATCTGAAAAGAATTGAAAGAAAGAAATTTTCTTTATTGTACAAAATATTTATAAATGCCGGTGTAGTTGTTTCTGCAATCGGGATTATTCAGTTTGCTGCCGGTTTTGTTCACCGGGCACAAGGATTGTCTTTCGGTTATTCAACATTTTCTTTATACCTTTTATTTGTTTTTGTTTTTCTTATTAACAGCCGGCAGTTTAATAGTGAAAAAGAGAAATATTTCTGGGCGATTAAATCGGGGATTATACTTTCCGGAATAATTACTTCACTTGGTCGGACAAATATTGTAATTGCAATTTTAGCAGGGATTGTCAGTTTGATAATTCGAAGAGAAAAGGTAAAATTTGTATTTGTAATGGTAATTGTTGTGGTTTTAATTTCTCTCGGTTCATTCTCCGAAAACAAAAGCGAAATTCAAAACAGAATCAGCCAGCCTGCTGCTCTTTCGGACAGGGATATTATTTGGAATGGATTCAAGGAGATTTATGACGAGCATCCTGTTTTAGGTTTTGGTCCGCGAACATTCAGTAAAGTATTCCCTTTTAAAGAGCAGTTTGCTGATAAGGGAATCAATAGCTGGCATAACGAATTTTTCCAATTATATATTGAAAGCGGGATATTTGCTTTTTTAACGGTATTGTTCTTTTATTTTTTCATTTTTACTGATGCTATAAAAAAGTTAAAATTGTATGAAAAAGGCGAAACGAAAGATATAATTTTTGCAATGCTGTTTCTAATCCCATCCTTAATACTTGCTTCGGTAACTGACTTTTTATGGGCAAGCATAATTATTTCAGCATTGATTGCAGTGTCAACAAATATTTATATCGGAATAAAACAAAGTAACTAATTCCCTGTGTTCCTTCCGGTAAAAACCTGCCACACGGTTTCAAAAATTATCTGGAAATCCAGCCAGATGCTCCAGTTTTCGATATACCAGATATCATATTCAATACGTTTTTTGGTGCGGATTTTTTTCTCTTCTTCATCATCAACATCGCCGCGAAGACCGTGGATTTGAGCCCAGCCTGTAATTCCGGGTAAAACTCTGTGACGAAGCCGTATTTCATCTACTATTCCGCTGTAAGCGTTTTGAAAGGGAATTGCATGCGGGCGCGGACCGACAATGGACATATCGCCTTTTAAAACATTTATAAACTGAGGAATTTCATCAAGGTTAGTTTTGCGTAAAATCTTCCCGATTTTTGTAATCCTGTCATCATCGTCTGTAACCGGTTTATCCGAATTTTTATCAGCGCTTGCCGCTAAATTCATTGTCCGGAATTTGTAGCATTTAAATATCTGGTTATTAAAACCGACTCTTTCCTGAATAAAAAATGCTGGACCTTTCGAAGAAATTCTAATTAAAATTGATATAACCGGAAGAAGCCACCACAAAATAAAAACTGCCGCTAAACCGGAAAATAAAATATCAACCGTACGTTTAAGCCATCGCCACTGAATTTCTTCAAGAGGATTGTTTCTGACAGTGATTACAGGAAAATTTCCGAAAAGATTTATTTTGAATTTATTCGAATGCAGTTTGGAATAATCGGGGATGATATATGATTTAACGGCTTTTCTGTCGCAAATTTTCATTAATGAATCGAGCTGCGAGTATTGGGTTACTGGCAGCGCGATTACAACATCGTCAATATTTTTTGATGCAATTGTTTCTTCAAGCACTTCGGTTTTTCCCAGAACATCTGCGCTATTTTCAAAATCATCCAAAAATCCGGTAAAAGAATATCCGAAACTTGGGTTTGAAAGAAGAAAATCCTTAAACTCGCAGCCAAGTTCGCCTGCGCCGATAATAAGAATTTTTCGCAACGAAATATCTTTTTTACGATATTTTTTTTGTAGAACACGGAAAACAATTTCCTTAAAAATTATTAGAACAAAAGTGAGAGAAGTATTTATAAAAATAAAATTACGCGTAAAAAGATTTTCCTTAAATAAGAAAAGGAATAAAACATCGGTAATTAAAATCAGCAGTACAGATTTAAAAATAATTGTTGAATGAACCGAAGCAGAGCGCGTGTAAAAATCCTCATAAATTTTTAACGGATTTGAAGCTGCAAGCCATACAAGATTTTCGATTGCGAGAAGGATGAAAATAAAATTCCGCTCGAGCAAAATATCAGCGGATTGCGCCATAATTCCAGCTGCAATAAATGCAAAATTAAGGATTAAGAGATCGGTAAATTTGCGGAAATTATGAATTGAACGGCTGTTTATTATCATAGTTTTATCTTTTAAACACCGAGTATTTTTCTTGAATGAAATTCGAGATATTTTGTTCGAATGTTTTGCGCGAAAATATTGAAGCGTGCCGGCTTATTAAATCAGGGGCGTATAAATTCGAATCTTCAAAATTCTTAACCGCTTGAATTACCGACTCGGCAGTTTGCTCGCTGAATAAAATTCCAGTTTTACCGTCAATTACAGTTTCGCTGGCTCCACCAATTTTATAAGCAATTACGGGTGTTCCGCAGGACTGGGCTTCTACTATTGTAATCCCGAAATCCTCTTCGGCTGCAAAAACAAAGGCTTTTGCTTTCTGAATCAATTTAATCAATTCGTTTTGATTTTGATGACCTAAAATTTCAATGTTTGATGAGGCTAAGTTTTTAATCTTCTTCTCATCAGGTCCCGAACCGACTACCAAAAGTTTTTTATCCGGCATTTTAGAAAATGCTTCAACAACTAAATCAACTTTCTTATAAGGAACAAACCTTGAAATAATTAAATAATAATCATCTTTTTCAGAAACACACTTAAATAAGTCAGTATCCACCGGAGGAAAAATAACTTCAGCATCGCGGTTGTAAATCTTCTTAATCCTTTTTGCAACGTGACTGGAATTTGCAATAAAATAATCAACGCGGTTAGCGGTTGATAAGTCCCACATTCTTATTTTGTGAAGCGCATATTTTGCTATCAATCCTTTCAATCCTTTATTTAATCCACTCTCGTTTATGTATTGATGATATAAATCCCAAGCATAACGGATGGGAGTGTGGCAATAGCAGATATGAAGCTGGTTGGCGTTTGAAAGAACGCCTTTAGCAAATGCGTGCGAACTTGAAATTATGAGCTCGTAGCCCGAAATATCAAGCTGCTCAACAGCAAAAGGAAACAGCGGAAAATAGTGACGGTGAAATTTTGAAGCTAACGGCAGATTTTGAATGAAACTGGTGAAAGGTTTTTTATTATTCAGTATAATTTTTCTTTCTTCGGGCGATTGTAAAAAATCTGCAATTGTAAAAATATCCGATTCCGGAAAAAGATTGTTAAACGATTCCACACACTTTTCGGAACCCATATAAATTGTAAACCAATCGTGAACTATTGCTGTTTTCACAAAACCTGCAGAAATTAACTTTAAAAAATTCTTATCTTTTAATTAGATTTAATAACCATATTATAAGTGTTAAAATAATAAAAATTGAGTAAAATTGATAACAGTTGTAACCATAACATACAATAACTTCGAAGAATTGGTCAAAACTCTTAACAGTGTCCCAAAATCGGCAGATGTTGAATCAGTTGTTGTTAACGGAGGGAATTGTCCGAAAACATTTGAATTTTTGAAAAATTACAATGGAATTGTAATTAATGAAAAGGATAAAGGAATATCGGATGCATTCAATAAAGGGATTAAAAAATCTTCCGGCGAATTTATAATGTTTCTCAACAGCGGCGATATTTTAATTGATTCATCATATCCCGTAAATGCAGAAAAAATATTTCGTGATAATCAGGAAATTTCATTTATTCATTCGAATTTTATTTTTGAAGATAACATCGGTGGCAGACTTTTGATGAAGCCCATAATGAAAAATATCGGGAGAGGTATGCCTTATTTTCATCCGACAATGATTGTGCGGAAAAGCGTTTTCAGCAAGACCGGATTTTTCGATACCGATTATAAAATTGCAATGGATTACGATTTTGCCATAAAACTTGATAAACACGGAATAAAAGGATATTATGTTTCCGATAAAGCGCCTGTAGTAATGGATGGTACCGGAAAATCGGCAGAGCAGGAATATACAGCAATAATGGAATGCTGGAGGGCTTTAAGAAAAAATAATTATTTGAGTGTTACTGTTATTTTAAATTTCGGCGTACGAATTGTTTTATATTATTTCAGAAGAATTTTAGTTGCAGCCGGATTATCATCACTTTTAAGTAAACTGAAAAAAATCAAGCATAAAAGCGCCGTTTGAGGTGAATCATTCCTTTTATTAAACCGTAAAATCTGCCGGCTAAAGCTGCCAGATTTGTAAGCACAAAAGAAGGATTTAATTTAATAAGAGCGCGGAAAAATTGAAGAAAGGGTACAAAGAACATTTCAAAAAACTCATAAAGAACAATAGGTTTTTGTTTTAGGATAAGCCATTTCCAAACAAGCGCGCCTTTTCCTATCCCATATTTAAACGATTTCCTGAAACCTTTTTTTAATGATTCATTAAACGGAGGAACGTGATACACAATCAATTCCGGGAAAAATTCCATCGGGATTTTATTAAAAAAGGCTTCCCAGCAAAAATCAGTTTCTTCGCCGCTTCCGAAATATGATCCGGCGCCGAAGGTTTCATCAAACCTTCCTAATTGATTAAAAATATCTTTGTGAACCACAAAATTAGAGCCCATCAAATTTTTTGTATTCCTGAAAAATTTAAGACTTCCGCCTTTTTTATGACGCAGGCTGTAAAATTCATTTGTATCGTCACGTACAATGCTGCCGGCAAAAATTTTAAGCTGCTTGTTTTGCTCAATTAAATTTTTCAGAATTTCGGAATAATTTTCGCAGGGGTAACCGTCGTCATCGCAAAAGAAAATCCATTCGGTATCTTCAGGAATTTTAAGACAATTGCGCGCAGCGGATACAGAATTTTTATCAGATTTCTGTCTTTCGAAAATTGAATTTCCGGTTATTCTTTCGGGCAGCTCAAGTTCTGTGTCATTCTGGTCTATTAAAATAACTTTTAACGGACTTATCTTTTGGTTTAATGAAGCTTGTAAACTTCTTTCAACAAGTTCTGCCGGGCGGTTTATTGTATTTGTAGCGATAATGTATTTCATAATTCCAAAAATAAGATATTTTAATCTTTCAGTAACTAAAAAGTTTTAGGAATTAGCTATATTACTAATTAAGATTGAACTATTTACTGAACTCCGTTCAAATATATAAAATTGGACATTGTTTTATGCTTTCTGGCATAATTAAAATTATAAAAGAAAATGATTTCTTTTGCAAGCTTATCCCTGAAAATGGCAGAAGCCGAAATGTGATAAAACATATTGCAGGCTCCTTTTTTGTAAAGATCGGTTCTGCTGCGGTAGGGCTTATTTTGGTTCCGCTTACAATATCGTATGTTAATACAGTTACTTATGGGATTTGGTTAACTCTCAGTTCAATTGTCCTTTGGATCAGCTATTTTGATATTGGAATTGGAAACGGATTAAGAAATAAATTTGCGGAGCTTAAGGCAAGTGAAAGCAATATTATTATCAAGAAATATATCAGTACTGCGTATGCTTTGTTTATTATTTTGTTTTTATGTATCTGGCTGGCGGTATTTCTGTTATCAGAAAATATAAGCTGGGCTGCTATATTAAATGCACCATCATATATGAATAATGAATTGAAAATATCAGGTTTAATAATAACCGGTTTTTTTTGTTTGCAGATGGTACTTAAAGTGATAACTACCGTATTAACTGCTGATCAGAAGCCTGCATTTGCTTCGTTTATTGATTTTATCGGACAATTTCTTATTCTTGCATCCATATTCGTATTAACTTTATATACGAAAGGTTCAATTCTTTATCTTGCCACTGCTGCCGGTTTAATGCCGGTTTTAGTATTACTGGGTTCAACAATTATTCTTTTCAAATCGAGATATAATCTTTATATACCATCATTCAGGATGATTGATTTCTCCTGTGCAAGAGATATTATGGGACTCGGAATAAAGTTTTTCCTGATACAAATATCGGCTTTGATAATTTATCAAACAAGTAATATAATAATCACTCATATAAGCGGTCCCGAAGATGTAACTGTTTATAATATAGCTTTTAAATATTTCAGTCTTTCTTCAATGCTTTTTTTGATTTTGATAACTCCTTTCTGGTCAGCTTTTACCGAAGCATATTACAAAAAGGAATATAAATGGATGAAATCCGCATTGAAAAAACTAAGACAGATATTTTATTTGTTTATAATATTGATAACAGTGATGTTAGTAATTTCTCCGTATTTTTATGAAATCTGGATTGGCAATAAAATTCATATTGGAATATCGATTTCAATTTTAATGTCTTTTCTTTTTCTTTTGATGATATGGAATAATTTGCATTCCTATATTCTAAATGGAACAGGACGAATTAAACTTCAGCTTTATGTAGCAGTTGCTGGATCAGCTGTTTTTATCCCGCTTGCTGTTTTGCTTGGGAGGTTTTATGGAATGCAGGGTGTAATTGCGGCATCAATTATTGTTAATTTGGTAAGTGCTTTTTACTCACCATTTCAGGTTAATTTGATTGTAGGAAATAGAGCTAAAGGTATTTGGAACAGCTGATGAAAAATGTTTTATTAATAACTGGTCAAGATATTACCAAATCTTCAGGAATTATTGCATTTGATGTTCTGAATGCTTTGAAAGACCGGAATAATGTAAAAATTCTTACTAATGTTAAAGCGGGTGAGGAAAACCAATTCGTAATAAGGTTTAAACCCAAATATCCTATTTTAATAATCATTGCAAAAATTATTAAAAATATCGAAGAAAAATTCAGAAAAAGAAATCCGAAATACTACATGGCAAGTGTAGATATGTTTTTTACCAATATTTGGTCAGATGGAATATTAAAAGCACTGCCTTTTAAACCGGATATTATTTTTTATCTTCATCCGGTTAACTATTTAACTATGCGGGATTTACATATTGTTAGCAAAAAATGCGAGGCGCCGTTATTAATATATATGATGGATATGGCAATTCTTACTGGCGGCTGCCATTATGCCTGGGATTGCAAAGGTTATAAATCGGATTGCGGAAAATGTCCCGGATTGCATTCATCTAATTCTTACGATAAAACTTCAGAAGTTATTAAGCTTAAAAAAAAATATATCAAAGATTCAGAGATTTATCCTGTTGCGGCTTCTGCCTGGCAATGGAATCAGCTTAATGAAAGTTCTGTTTTTGAAAATCAGAAAAAATATAAAATTATGTCGCCCACAAACGAAACGCTGTTTTATCCGGGTGATAAAGTCAAAGAAAGAGAATTTCTCGGTATTCCTAAAAATAAAAAAATTATCTTTTTCGGCGCAGTTTATGAACACGAAGAAAGAAAAGGATTTGCTCAACTTTTAGAGATAATAAAAATTTTGTATAAAATATCCGGTGAAAAAGAAAAAAGTGAAATACATTTTATTATTGCCGGAAAATTTTCAGAAAAATTTGAGAAGGAAATTCCATTTGGAAAAACACAAATCGGATTTTTACCTCATGATAAATTAAGCGCTGCATATCGTGCCGCAGATATTTATTTAAATTCCTCAATAGAAGATTCAGGTCCTACTATGATAAACCAGGCAGTTATGAGCGGCACTCCGGTTGTATGTTTTGAAATGGGTGTTGCGCCTGATTTAGTAATTAATGGAGTAACAGGTTTTAAAGTTGATTTGTATGATTGCCGTGCTTTGGCTGAAGCATTGTTGAAATTATTAAGGTTATCGGAAGATGAATATATGAAGATGTCTGAAAATTGCAGAAATCTTGCAGTACAAACCTGCAGCCATAAAACAATATCCGAGGAATTTCAGAAAATAATCGATGAATTAACTTAAAATTAAATTTATGAAAAAAAATATTGCTATACTCCAATCCAATTATATTCCGTGGAAGGGATACTTCGACCTGATTGCGCGTTCAGATGAATTTATTCTGTATGATGAAATGCAATACACAAAAAACGACTGGCGGAACAGGAACAAGATAAAAACATTAGCAGGAACAATGTGGTTAACAATTCCGGTTTCAGTAAAAAGTCTTCATCAGAAAATTAACGAAACCAGGATAGCAGATAAAAGCTGGATAAAAAAACATAAAAATGCAATAATTACAAATTACTCAAAGGCTTTGTATTATAAGGAATTCAGTGGAAAGATTTTTTCTATATACGAAGAATTGGAAGAAGAGGAATGTCTCAGCAAAATAAATCAGAAATTTATTAACGAAATTTGCATTTTGCTGGGAATAAAAACGAAAATTATGCGTTCGGAAGATTATAATCTCATTGAAGGGAAAACCGAAAGATTGGTTGATTTATGCAAGCAAGCCGGTGCCACCGAGTATCTTTCCGGACCAGCGGCAAAGGGATATCTGAAGGAAAAATTATTTGAGGAAGCCGGAATTAATGTAACCTGGATGGATTATTCGGGATATTCTGAATACAGCCAGCTCTTTCTTCCATTTGATCACTATGTTAGTATTATAGATTTAATTTTAAATGAAGGCAGCAATTCAAGTAATTACTTAAAATATGTGAATAAATAATGAATAAACTGGCAATAATTGGCAGCGGAGAGCTGGGAAGGCAAATAAAACACTTAGCGGCAGTTCAAGGTAAATATTCTTTTGCCGGATTTTTTGATGATTTTGCTGAACCTGATAAAACTCCCGGTCTGCTTGGAAAAATTGACGATATCCCTGCTTTATTTAGAAAAGGAAAATTTGATTTCCTTTTTTCGGGAATTGGTTACAAACATATGATAAAAAGAAAAGAAATCTTTCAGTCTCTAGCAAAAAATCACGAATTTGGAACCATACTTCATCCGAGTGCGGTTATTGATTTCACTTCAAAAATAGGTATGGGCTGCGCTATATATCCCGGTGTTGTTATTGACAAAGATGCAGTGATAGGGGAGAATGTGCTGCTTAATAATGCCGCAGTAATTTCACATACCAGCATAATAGGATCGCATTCATTTATCTCTCCGGCAACAGCGATAGCAGGATTTTCAGAGATAGGAGAAAGCGTTTTTCTTGGAATAGGAACAATATTAATTGATAATATAAAAATTTCGTCTTGCGTAAGCACAGGGGCGGGGACAGTTGTAATAAAAAATATCTCAGAGCCCGGGCTATATGCAGGAAATCCAGCGAGGTTTATAAAATGAAGGAAATTCCATTTAACAAGCCGTATCTTACAGGAAAGGAGATGCATTATATCTATCAAGCTGTATATAGCGGAAAAATTTCCGGAAATGGGATTCTTACAAAAAAATGCAATTCTTTTTTCGAAAAGAGGTATGGATTTAAAAAAGCCCTGCTTACCACCTCTTGCACAGATGCATTAGAAATGTGCGCAATGCTTGCAGATATAAAATCCGGTGATGAGGTTATAATTCCTTCTTATACTTTTGTATCTACTGCACTTGCTTTTGTAAGACAAGGCGCAAAAATTGTTTTTGCAGACAGCCGAACCGATCATCCCGGGATAGATGAAGATAAAATCGAATCATTAATTTCATCAAAAACTAAAGCAATTGTTCCCGTCCATTATGCTGGTGTTGCCTGCGATATGGATAAAATAATGGCTTTAGCCGATAAGTATAATCTTATAGTTATTGAAGATGCGGCTCAAGCGGTTGAATCGTATTATAAAGGTAAACCTCTTGGGAGCATCGGTCATCTTTCGGCTTTTTCATTTCACGAGACAAAGAATATAAACTCAGGCGAGGGAGGATTGTTAGTTATAAATGATGAAAAATTTATACGAAGATCAGAGATAATCTGGGAAAAGGGAACAAACAGAGCTGAATTTTTCAGGGGTGAAGTAAATAAATACGGATGGGTAGATATCGGTTCATCATTTCTGCCGTCTGAAATTATTGCAGCTTATCTCTATGCACAGATTGAAAACCTTGAAATGATCCAGAATAAAAGAAAATTCTTATGGGAGTGTTACTACAACGAATTGAGAGATTTAAGTTTGAAAGGAAAAATTAAAGTTCCATTTGTTCCCGACTATGCAACCAATAACGGACATATGTTTTATGTTATATGTTCAACTCTTGAACAACGAAATTCAATTATTACGAGACTGAAAGAAAATTCTATACTGGCAGTTTTTCATTATATCTCTCTTCACAGTTCAGAATACTATGCAAAATATTACAGCGGCTGCCAGTTAAAAATGTCTGATTATTATACTGATTGTCTTTTAAGGTTGCCAATGTACTATGAGTTGGATGAAACAGATATAAAACGAATTTGCAAAATTATTAGGGATTTGTTAGAAGAATAAAAAAGGGCAGAAATAATCTGCCCCATTAAATGACTTTATTTACCTGCTGAAACTGCAAGCCAGCTTCCGCCTATAGCATAAATTTTTGTATCTCCCCAAGTTTTAATAGTAATCATAAAACCGTCTCGGGAAACTGATTTTGCAACAACATCATATCTAAGATTTGCACTTTTATCAGATTCCAGCAAACTAACAGATAGAATAATGTCAGGTTTTACATCAAAACCTTTTGGGAAACTTACTTCAATGGAATAAGTTCTGTCACCAGTACCGCTTGCTAAAGTATAATTCTGCGATGCTGAACTGGCAGAAAAACTACCGGATTGTACTTCTTGGGCAAACGTGCTTACCATACCCATTAAAAAAAATAACGCAATTACTAATCCTGCTTTTTTCATTTTACCTCCTGAATTGTGATTGATTAAGATAAATATGTAAATTTTAGAAGTCTGATTTCGAAATTGTATTTTTTGATGAAATAATTTAATAAAAAAATTGTAAAATTGTTCAGTAAAAAATAAAAAATGATTTTTATGAACTTATCATCGATTCTTATTGCAAAAAATGAAGAGCAAAATATCGAAAAATGCATTAAAAGTTTAGTTAATTGCATTGATGAAATAAATGTATTTATCGATGACTTATCAGATGACAGAACATTTGAAATTGCTGATAAGTTTAACAATGTTAAATTAAGAAAAATTAAATGGCAGGGGTTTTCGGAAACAAAACAAGAAGCATTGAAATTTGTTACAAACGACTGGGTTTTATGGATTGATGCGGATGAAGTTTTAACTGAAAAGTTATCGGAAGAACTTACTAAATTTAAGGATAATATTCCTCTGCATTCTGTTTATTCAGTTCCACGGAAAGCTTTTTTTTTAGGAAAATGGATAAAACATTGCGGCTGGTATCCGGATAGGGTGAACAGACTTTTTAATAAGAATGAGATAAAATTTTCTCAAAGTTCGGTGCACGAATTTTTGCACTATAAAGGGCAGACAGGAAAACTAAAAAACGATCTTCTGCATTTTACCGACCCGGATATATTTCATTATTTTGAGAAGTTTAATTTGTATACAAGTCTCGCTGCTGAGGAGCTTAATAAAAAGAAAAGAGCTTTTAAAATATCCGATATTCTTCTGAGACCTGCATTTACTTTTTTTAAGATGTTTATTATAAAAAAGGGTTTTCTTGATGGAATTCAAGGATTTATATTATGTGTTTTTTCATCTGCATATGTATTTACAAAATATTGCAAATTATGGGAATTGAATAAAAAGGGAATTCAAATATGACCATAGGTATTGTTCCGAACTTGGCAAAAAACAATGTTTTGGAAATTCTTCAGAGACTGGTTCTGAAATTAGCAGAATTTAAGTTCAATATTCTTATTCAAGAAAGCACTGAACTGCCTGATGATTTCCGTGATGGAATCCGAGGTTTTACAGATTTTGTAAATTATTCTGAATTCTATTCGCAAAGCGAAATTGTTTTTACCTTAGGCGGCGACGGTACAATGCTAAGCACAGCATTTGAGTCGAGAAACTATGATGTTCCTCTTGTAGGCATAAATTTGGGAAAGCTTGGTTTTCTTGCAGAAATAAATCTGGATAATATTGGAAAATTTATTGATGATATAAAAAAGGGTAAAACAATAATTGAAGAAAGGATTACGCTTGAAGCTTTTTGCACGGAATGCCCGCTAACAAAAATGTTTGCCGTTAACGATATTGTTATAGATAAGGGAATGTGGCCCAAAATGATAGAAATTACGATTAAGGTTGATGATGAATATGTATCAACGTTTTCGGCTGACGGAGTAATTGTTGCAACCCCTACCGGTTCAACAGGTTATTCTTTATCAACTGGAGGTCCAATTGTTTTTCCAAAAGCAAAATCAATTATTATCAGTCCCGTTGCTCCGCACACTTTAACAATGCGTCCGCTTGTTTTATCTTGCGAACAGAAAATTAATATTACGGTAAATTCCCAGAATAAAAGTGTTCAGGTAAATTGCGACGGACAGAGAGTAAATCAATTCCGCTCTCCAGCATCTCTTCAGATAGGTAAAAGTTCAAGACCAATGAGGCTGCTTCATTCAAAAGATAACAGTTATTTTAGTATTTTACGCGAAAAGTTATTCTGGGGATTGGATGTAAGGCAGAATAGTTGAGACTGATAGATTTATCCTATTTTAGCAAACTGAATTTTATTTGAATATTTTTCTTTAATTATACTTTTTATAATTTTATTTTCATCTTTTGTTAATGTGTTATCCTCCGCTACAATATTAAATGCGGCTTCGCGTGCAAGATTAAGCTCTTCGGTATCTGTAATTATATTGCCGTATTTTAAATCCGGCAAGCCGCTTTGCTGTAAACCGAAAATATCTCCTGGACCCCTGAGTTTAAGATCAATTTCAGCAAGTTTAAAACCGTCGTTGTAACTTACCATTGCATTCAGTCTTATTAAAGATTTATGTTTTTCAATTTCGCTTTTGGAAAGATATTCAAAATTATAATCGAAGTTATTGTTTGTTATGTTTTGTTTTGAAATTAAAATACAATAAGCCTGCTTGCCGCTTCTTCCTACTCTTCCTCTCAGCTGATGAAGCTGCGAAAGCCCGAAACGGTATGCATCATTTATAACAATTATATTTGCATCAGGAATATCAATACCAACTTCAATTACTACTGTAGATACAAGGATATCATATTTTTTTGAAGCAAAATCAATCATTACCTGTTCTTTTTCCTGCCAGCTGAGTTTTCCATGAATCAATCCTACTCGTAAATCGGGAAAAACCTCATTTTTTAATTTTCCGAAATATGTTTCAGCATCTTTCAAATCACTTTTTTCCGATTCCTCAACTAAAGGATAAACTATAAAAGATTGATAACCTTCGGATGTTTTTTCAGAAATAAATTTATAGATATCAGGCAGTTTATCTTCTTTTCTCACAATCGTTTTTACAGGCAGTCTGTTAAGCGGCATTTGATCGATTACTGATACATCAAGATCTCCATATATTGTCATTGTTAAAGTTCTGGGTATTGGTGTTGCCGACATTACAATTACATCCGGGGAAATTCCCTTTTCAGTTAAAGTTTTCCGTTGAAAAACTCCAAAACGATGCTGCTCGTCGATAACAACTAGACCTAGTTTACTAAAACTTACTGATTCCTGAATTAAAGCATGTGTTCCAATAATTATCTGCGCACTTCCGGATTTTATTTTTCCGAGTGCGGATTTTTTTTCGCGCATGTTCTGGCTGCCAAGCAATAGCGAAACTTTAATATTGAATTCGTATAATAGTTTGCAGATGTTTTTAAAATGCTGGTCTGCAAGTATTTCTGTAGGTGCCATAAGGACTGCCTGAAATCCGTTGTCAACACAAATAAGCATTGCAATTAAAGCTACAATAGTTTTTCCGCTGCCAACGTCTCCCTGAATCAACCGGTTCATAGGGCTATCATTTTCCATGTCTTTTCGGATATCACTTAATACCGATAACTGTGACTCGGTAAGCTGAAAAGGAAGTGAATCTAAAAAATTCTTGACAATGCTTGTTTTAATTATTTTTGACGAACCGTTAATTTTTTTGCTGCGGTTTAATTTTCTTCCTGCAATTAATACCTGCTGGAAAAAAAATTCTTCAAATTTAAATCTTCTTTGAGCGGATTCCAGCAAAGTTTTATTTTCAGGGAAATGAAGATTTAAGACCGAATGGTTAATGCCAAGCAGAGAGTATGATTTAATTATGCTGTCAGGAAGAGTTTCCGGGATTTTATCGGCATTTTCAGCAACAGCTTGTTCCATAATTTTCCGCAGACTTAAATCGCCTAAATTTGCAGAGCGGACATCTTTTGGTATTCTGTAAAAACTGATAATTTTGCCGGTGTTACGAAATTCAAGATTTTCAGAATCATCAATAAAATCAAAATCGGGATGAACAAATTGCAGGTGTCCGTAACGGGTAATTGCAGGTTTTGCGGATAAAGCGTAAAGCTGGTTTTCTTTGAACCTGTCTTTGAAAAATTTTATTCCCTGAAACCAAACGCATTCAAAAAAACCTGCCGAATCTTTCATTGTAACTTTGAATACTTGCTTTTTTGCCCTCTGGATAAGCTCAGTCTCAACAACTTTACCAATTATTGTAACTTCGCCCTCATAGCCGTCAATTAAATATTTAATAACTTTAGATGAACTTAATACCGAAGATCGGTCGAGATAACGCGAGGGGAAGAAAAAAAGAAGATCATAAATTGTTTTCAGACCTACGGTTTCAAAAGCTTTTGCTCTTTGCGGTCCGACATATTTAAGAAACTGAACGGATTTATTTAATTCATCTGGAATTTCCATGAATCAAATATATTAAAATTAAGCAGAAAAAAATAATGTTCGGTCAGTATTCCGATTTGATTTCGCGGGTCATTAATTCGAACGTAGCTTTTATGGGGTCTTTATCCTCAAAAAGTATTGAATAAACAGCCGAAGCGATTGGAAGTTCAATATTATATTTCTGCGATAACTGGTGAACCGCTCTGCAGGTTTCAACACCTTCTGCAACCATTTTCATCGATTTAAGTATTTCCGATAATTTTAAGCCTTTCCCAATCTGTTCTCCTACATATCTGTTACGGCTGTGTTTGCTTCCGCAGGTAACAATAAGATCACCCATTCCCGAAAGACCTGTAAAGGTTCTTGGATCAGTTCCCAAAGCTGTTCCCAGACGCGAAAGTTCAGCAACGCCTCTTGTCATAATTGCAGCTTTTGTATTATCGCCAAAACCAGCTCCGTCAATGATTCCGGCTCCGATAGCAATCACATTTTTTAATGAACCGCCTAATTCAACCCCGTAAATATCGGATGAGGAATAAACACGGAAATATGAGGTACTGAATGCAACCTGAACTTCCTGGCAGGTAAAAGCATCATAAGATGCCGCTACAACAGTTGTTGGTATTTTCCGGCTTACTTCTTCAGCGTGACTAGGACCCGATATTACGGCAATATACTTTTCCGGAAGTTCGGGCATCTCATCCTTAATAATTTGCGAAATTGTCATTAAGGTTCCCGTTTCAATTCCTTTCGAAACGCTTACAAGAATTGTGTCGCTTATATCAAGCAATTTAATTTTCTGAATAACCTTACGCATAAACTGGGATGGAACAGCAAGAACAATCATTTGCTGTTTTTCGCAAGCAGCGGATAAAGAATTTGTAATCATTATTTCTTCAGGAATTTTTATACCCGGCAGAAATGTGTCGTTACAGCGGGTTCTGGAAATTAATTCGGCGTATTCCGGATCAAATTCCCACAATGTAACATTGTGTCCGTTATAATAAAGTAATATGGCGAGTGTTGTACCCCACCCGCCTGCGCCTATAACTGAAATTTTCATTTGTCAGGATTTTTTTCTGGAAAGAGAAATTTTATTTTCGCTGCCTTCTAAAAGTCTTTTTATATTAGCTCTGTGAGTATAAACAATCAATAATGCTATCAGTATACTGAAAGGAAGAACGGTATGATAGCCTAAAATATCAACATTAAAAATATTTTCGCGTATTATCATTATTACAGGTATTGAAAGCGTTGCAAGTATGGAACCAAGTGAAATGTAGCGTGAAACCAACACAACAACTGCGAAAACTGCAACAGCTAAAAGCATATCGATAGTGATAATTGTTATAAGAAATCCTAACCCTGTAGCAATGCCTTTACCGCCTTTAAAACCGGCAAAAATTGTCCAAATATGTCCGATAACAGCAAAAATACCGGCAATTATTTGTATCAGAGTGAAGTCGTCGAAAGGTGTCATATTGTTAAACGGAATATTGCCATAATGAAGTCTGGCAATAACAATAACTGCAAAAGCTCCTTTTAACGCATCCAGAAGAATAACAAGCAATCCATATTTCCAGCCGATTACTCTGAAAACATTAGTTCCGCCGGCATTACCGCTTCCGTGTTTGCGAATATCGATTCCTTTAACAAGTTTGCTGATAATTATGCTTGTTGGAATTGAACCGACAAGATAAGATAAAAGAATTATTAAACCAAATATATACATATAAAATCTCCGTCTACAAACTTATACAATTTGAAAAATTTTTACAATGAAATTATTTTTACTGTGAGCACAGAGCCGAAAAAAAATCAAGATCGGACTGAGTGGTTACTTTAATATTCAGCGAAGAACCTTCAACAATTTTTATTTTGTAGCCTGCTTTTTTTACAAGCATCGATTCGTCAGTTCCATAAAAATTTTCACTGTAAGCTTTTTTCATTGAATTGAGAAGAATACCAGCCCTGAAGATTTGAGGAGTCTGGACATAGTAAATTCCTTCTCTTTCAATATAACTTTCAACAAAATTATCTCCCTTTAAAAGAGTATCTTTTGCTTTTATTGCTACTATAATACTATCGAAAATTTCTGCTTGTTTTAAAGCTTCATCTATCAGGTTTGATGAAATAAGAGGACGTGCGGCATCGTGCACGGCAACAATGTCATTTTCCTCTGCATTGCAGCTTAGAAGCGCATTATAAACAGAATCCTGTCTTTCTTTTCCGCCTTCAACAACTTTTAAAACCTTGGAAAGCTTATATTTTTTAATGCAGTCATTTATCAACCCGAAATATTCAGGCTGTGCCGCAATAATAATAATATCGGCAAGAGAACTGTTCTGAAACTTTTCAATGGTATAAACAAAAAGTTCTTTCCCGTTAAATTTAATGTACTGTTTGGGCAGGGAAGCATTCAATCTCTTCCCTGACCCTCCAGAAGGAATAATCACAAATCGTTTCATAGTTTATAAAATCAGCATTGCATCGCCGTAACTTAAAAAGCGGTATTTTTCTTTCAAGGCTTTTTTGTATGCTTTCATCATAAAGTCGTAATCTGCAAACGCTGCAACAAGCATTAATAAAGTAGATTCAGGCATATGAAAATTAGTAATCAGTTTTTTTGTTATTTTAAAATCGTATGGCGGAAAAATAAATTTATCAGTCCATCCATAATTTGCTTTAACCAATCCATCGGCAGTAACGCTGCTTTCGAGCGCGCGGGTGGCACTTGTTCCGGTAACAAAAATATTCTTTTTCGAATTTATTGCATTATTTATAATTTCTGCAGATTCCTGTGGAATTTCAAAATATTCTGAATCCATCTTGTGTTTGGTTAAATCTTCTACTTCAACCGAGCGAAAAGTTCCGAGTCCGATATGAAGAATAACAGGAACAATTTTAACACCTTTTTTCTTGATTTTTTCTACCAATTCACTTGTAAAGTGCAGACCAGCTGTGGGTGCGGCAACACTTCCATCCACTTGGGCAAAAACAGTTTGATAGTTTTCTTTATCTTCAGGAACAGCTTCGCGTTTAATATATGGGGGCAGAGGAGTAAGTCCTATTTTTTCAATGGCATCAAAAATATCTTTGGAATCGTTATTAAATCTTACTGTGCGTCCGCGGCTTGTAGTATTATCAATTACTTCGCACCAAAGATTGTCGTTGAAATATATTCTGTTTCCTATTCGTACTTTACGGGCCGGATCTACAATTACATCCCAGATATTTTCTTCTTTATTTAATTCGCGCAAAACAAATACTTCTATCTTTGCATTTGTTCTTTCCTTCGAACCATAAAGCCGCGCCTGCATAACTTTTGTTTTATTAACAACAAGAACATCCCCTTTGTTCATATAATCAACGATATCCGAAAAAACTTTATGTTCAATCGTATTATCTGCTCTGTTAAGAACCATCATAAGCGCGCTATCCCTTGGACTGACTGGGAATCTTGCTATTTGGTTCTTGCCCAGATTATAACTGAAATCTGATAGTTTCATTTACACTCCTGTTTCGTCTATGCAAAGTTAAAACTGCCCGGGAGCAATTCCCGGGCGTTAATCGATGCTTATTTCTTTTTCTTTGTAGTTTTCTTTACTTCCTTTTTTGATACTTTTTTTGCATTAGCTTTAGTATCCATAATTGCTGCACGGGCTGCCGAAAGTTTTGCTATAGGAACACGGAAAGGTGAACAACTCACATAATTTAATCCGAGTTTATAACAGAATTCAACAGATGCAGGATCTCCGCCTTGCTCTCCGCATATACCGACTTTTAAGTCCGAACGTGTCTTGCGTCCGTCCTTAACTGCCATTTCAATTAACTGTCCAACACCGTCCTGGTCAATCGTCTGGAAAGGATCGGAAGTTAAAATCTTCTGGTCGAGATATTCATTCATAAAACCGCCGATATCATCACGGCTGAATCCAAATGTCATTTGTGTTAAATCGTTTGTTCCAAACGAGAAAAACTGTGCGGTTTTTGCCATTCTTTCGCTTAGCAAACAAGCGCGGGGAATTTCGATCATTGTACCGTAGAGATAGTTTATCGATTTAACTTTGAATTTTTTACATACTTCTTCATATACTTTATCTGCAATTACTTTTGTAACATCCAATTCAGCTGCTTCGCAAGTTACCGGTATCATTATTTCCGGTTTTGGGTGATGGCCTTCTTTTATTAGCTCAAGAGTCGATTCGAAAATTGCACGGAACTGAATTTCTGAAACTTCGGGATAGGTTATACTTAAACGAACTCCGCGATGACCCATCATAGGGTTATTTTCGTGCAAAGCCTCTCCGCGTTTTGCAACATCCGAAACTTTAATTTTCAACTCTTTAGCTAATTCAGCTTGTTTTTCTTTACTCTGCGGAACAAATTCGTGCAATGGTGGATCGAGCAATCGGAAAGTTACAGGTAAATTATCCATTGCCAATAAGGTGGCTTTAATATCTTTTTTCATGTATGGATATAATTCGTTCAGCGCAATAACCCTTTCAGCCTGTGTATTGCTGAGAATCATCTTGCGAAGCGCCAGCAAAGGTTTTTCTGATCCTGTTCCGTAAAACATATGTTCGGTTCTGAAAAGTCCTATTCCTTCTGCTCCAAAATCTCGTGCAATCTTTGCGTCTTCAGGTGTTTCTGCATTTGTACGGACTCCCATTGTACGGAAAGAATCGACCATTTTCATAAATTGTTTGAAACGAGGATTTTCGGATGCGTCCATTAGTTTTAAAGCTTTCTGATATACGTGGCCTTTTGTTCCGTTTAAAGTTACAACATCTCCTTCTTTTAAAACAATGTTAGTTCCTTCAATTTTTGCCGATTTTGTTGCAGGATTAACATGCAGTTTTCCGGCTCCCACAATACAACATTTTCCCCAGCCGCGAGCTACAAGAGCTGCGTGAGAAGTCATTCCGCCGCGTGCAGTAAGTATTCCTGAAGCTGCGCGCATTCCTTCAACATCTTCGGGGTTGGTTTCTTCACGGATAAGAATTACAGTTTTTCCCTGGCGTTCCCATGCAACTGCATCTTCCGCTGTGAAAACAAGCTGACCGACTGCGGCACCAGGACCGGCTGGCAAACCTTTTACTAATACAGGAACTTTCTTTTCTTCTGCGGGATCGCAAATAGGATGTAATAACTCATCAAGCTGAGCAGGCTCTACGCGTAATACAGCAGTTTTTTCATCAATAAGTTTTTCTTTTAACATATCCATTGCCATATTCAATGCAGCTGTTCCGGTACGTTTGCCTGTGCGGCACTGAAGCATGTATAATTTGCCTTCTTGAATTGTAAATTCAATATCGAGCATGTCTCTGTAATTTTTTTCGAGAATGTTACGGATTTTTTCCAACTCTTTATATGTTTTAGGCATTTGTTCCTGCATACTTTTCAAATGCTTATTCTGTTCATTTTTTGTGTCGTTATTTAACGGATTAGGAGTACGAATTCCGGCAACAACATCTTCTCCTTGTGCGTTTATTAACCATTCGCCATAGAATATATTTTCACCCGTTGCAGGGTTACGTGTAAATGCAACACCTGTAGCAGATGAATCGCCCATATTTCCGAATACCATTGCCTGTACGTTTACGGCAGTTCCCCAATTATCAGGAATTCCTTCTATGCGGCGGTAGGAAATTGCTTTTTTCCCGTTCCAGCTTTTAAAAACAGCTTTTATTCCGCCGAACAATTGTTCTTTTGCATCGTCCGGAAATTCTTTGCCGATTTCTTTCTTTATAGTTTTCTTAAAATCATCCGCCAATTGTTTTAAATCATCTGCGGTAAGATCTGTATCAAGCTCAACTTTTTTAGCTTTTTTGTAACTGTCAAGCATGTCATCCAGTTTTTTACGGATATTTATATCGAGTCCTTCAGCTTTGTCCATAACAACATCTGCATACATCATAATTAAACGTCTGTACGAATCCCAAACAAAACGAGGATTATTAGTTTTTTTTATCAGACCGGGAATTGTGTCGGTGCAAAGTCCGACGTTAAGAACTGTGTCCATCATTCCGGGCATTGAACTTCTTGCACCTGAACGGCAGGATAATAATAGCGGATTTTTAGCATCGCCGTATTTCATTCCCATTTCTGATTCAACTTTTTTCATTCCTGCCCAAACTTCATCTGCTAAAGTTTTTGGCAGTTCGTGATTATTTGCATAATAAGCTGTGCAACATTCTGTAGTAATTGTTAATCCTGCCGGAACTGGTAATTCCAGATTTACCATTTCTGCAAGATTTGCCCCTTTACCTCCCAGAAGATTTTTCATATCTGCTTTTCCTTCAGCTTTTTTGCCGCCGAAATAGTAAACATATTTGATCTTATTCTTAGCCATTAATAAGTCCTCCCTTTATTTAGTTTGTTTTGCTTAATACTATTTTAGTTAGTTCTTCCTTATTTTCGATTTTTAAATCGATTTTCAAGTAATAAATATCAATATCGTCAAGTTCTTTGGAATAATTTTTTAACTTAACTGCATCCTTTTGGGTTGTAATTACAGAGTTAGCATTCGTATCATAAAATTTTTTTCGTATAAGTTGAATTTCTTTAAGCGAATAATTTTTATGATCTTGAAAAAGAAGCTGGTTGTCTGCATCAATTTTATTCTTTGCAAGAATGCTTAAAAAAGAAACGGGATTGGCAATTCCGCTTACAACAAGACTTTTTTGTCCGGCAAAATCATTTAAACTGAAATACTCGTGGTTTTTAACATCAAAAAATCCTTCTGTTGTATAATATCCGTAAAAAATTTCTTTTCCTTTAAAGTACTTGTTTATATTTTCAGGTAATTCGTATTTTTCATCGAATTTACGGTTAATTATTATTACATCTGCTCGTTTAACTGAACTGAACGGCTCCCGCATAATTCCCAAAGGTAAAAGATTTTGTTCAAGCGAATTTGTATCTAATAAAAATCTTTGATCAAAAATTAAAATATCCAAATTCCTGTGTATCCATCTATGCTGAAACGCATCGTCTAAAACAATAGTTTCAAGCTTATATAGTTTATTCAATTTTTGTGCGCCTTCAGTTCTTTTTTCGCAAACTGCAGCAGCAACTTTACATTCCATCGAAGCAAAATATATCTCGTCTCCGCATTGGTCAACTTCTGAAAGCATTTTTTCTCCGTCCGAAACAAGTAAAAAACCTTTTGTGCTTCTTCCGTAACCGCGGCTTAAAATTCCGCTTTTTATACCGGCATTCTTTAAAATTTTGCTAATCATAATAACAGCAGGTGTTTTCCCTGAGCCGCCTACAGTAATATTTCCTATAGAAATAACCTTGCATCCTGTTGTTTCGGTTTTGAAAATTCCCTTGTTAAACAAAAAATTACGAAAACCTATTACTGCATAATAGATTAAAACAAAGGGTGAAAGTAATATTTTTAGAAAATTATTCAGCGATCTTGGCTTCCTGTGTTAACTTGATTAAAAGATTTTCAGTTTCCGATATTAAAACTGATGTTTCATCGTAATTCAAATCCGGATTTATTGTAATAGGATCTGAAAAAACAAGTGTTGCATTGCTGAACGGTTTGGGTATCTTAAAACTGTCCCAGCTTTTCAGCTCGAAATAATTGCTGTAATCTGTACCCACAAGAATAAGCGGTACGCCGGATTTTTTAGAAGCTATTACAGCGCCGGCTTTCATTTTTTCCGGCGGTCCTTTTGGTCCGTCGGGGGTTATACAAATACTTTTTTGCTGATGAAGAATGTTAACCAGTTCTTCAAGCGACTCTTTTCCGCCTTTGCTGCTGGATCCTCTTACAAGCATGTAGTTCCATTTCTTAAGAAGCCTGGCTAACAATTCACCGTCTTTGCTTTGACTAACAAGGGCAACAAAATTTTTATCCCTGAAAAAAAACCAAGGTATAAGCATACTTCCGTGCCAAAAAGCAATAACAGCATTTTTATCGTTTTCAAGAATATTTTTCAAGTATCCGTAGTTGATAATATTAATTTTAACTGTGCGGCACAAAATACCCAGCAAAAGATTTAGGAGACCGTAACCAAGAATGTAAAAGAACTTTTTTTTAATTTGCTTAAACATTTTTTATTTCTTCAATTATTATTTTTGCAGCTTCTTCAGAAGCATTTTTATTTCCCAGCAATTCTTCCAGAGCTGCCAGATCATTTTTCAACCGGTTATAATAATTAACGTCATCTAAAATTATAGAGCATTCTTCAGAAATTTTTCTGCTGTCAACATCATTCTGAATTAACTCTTTTATTACGTTTTTTTGAAGAATTATATTTACAATAGCTATGTTTTTAATTTTAATAAGCACTCTGCCAATTTCATACGTCAAGCGCGAAGTTTTATAAACCACAACATAAGGAAGACAAAAAAGACCGGCTTCTAATGTTGAAGTGCCTGATTTAATAATTCCTAACCGGGAATATTTAAGAAGTTCGTATGTAAAGCCTTTAATTATCTTAAAATCTTCCAGCTCAGGTTTGCCTCTAAAAATATCTTCGCTTATATTCCCTGAACAAGCAATAACAGACTGCAAATTGTATTTATCTGATAAATACCGGGCAGCTTTCACACATTCCGGAAGAATCAATTCTATTTCGTGATGGCGGCTTCCGGGCATTATAAGTAAAATATCTTTCGATATTTCAAATTTTTTCTTGAACTCGTCTTCTTCAATAAAATTATAATTTTTTATTCTCTCAATTAATGGGTGTCCCGAAAAAGTTACTTTTACACCTTCTTTTTTATAAAGCTCCTTTTCGAAAGGGAAAAGCACAATCATATGATCGACAAGCTTTTTTATCTTCGAAATACGTCCTTTCCCCCAAGCCCATATTTGCGGAGAAATGTAGTAAATAATTTTCAGCCCTAATTTTTTAAGTTTTTTTGCAATGCTTAAATTAAATCCGGGATAATCGATAAGCACAGCGGTTTTTGTGTTAAAAAACAAAACGTTATCAATAATATCTTTTTGAACTTTTTTTATAAACGGTATGTGTTTAATCACTTCCGTAAAACCAAGGAAAGCAAGTTTTTCGATATCGTAAACAGCATTTAAACCCGCGTCCTTCATATTTTTTCCGCCGATGCCGAAAATGTTAATATCCGGCTTAAACCTAATTAATTCTTTAATTAAAGCCGAACCGTGAAGGTCGCCGGAAGCTTCACCGGCAATTATTAGCAACGAATCATTCAAATTTAAACCAGTTTAATTTCGAATATCCAAAATAATATCAAAATCAAAATAATAATAAAAAAAGCCTGAAGAGTTCTTTTCTCAGATTTCAATCCTTTTTTGATATCGTATTCAGGCTGCACTATACCCGGGTTTTTGAATGGTGTTAATCGGGGAAAAATTCTTGGGACTTCCTTGAAATATAAATTGTAATTATCGAAAGTTGCAGCCAGATATCTTTCTTCTTCAAGAATTATATAATAATATTGAAAAAGAAAAAACAAAATTGCAATTATCTGCAGATACGGAAATAAAGACATTGAAATTATGCCTATTCCAAAATAGATAAGAATATTTCCAAAATAAAGAGGATTGCGTATATAGCTGTAAGGACCGCTAATAACCAGAAACGAGCCTCCTACCTTTCCGGTTGTACGTGTTTCGCTTCCTGCGTGGCTCACAGCCCAAAGCCTGATCAGTTCGCCAGCAAGAGCAATTAAAAAACCTGTTGCAAGACTGATACCCGAAACACGTTGAAAAAGCAGCATAATTATTACAAACGGTATTGGGGTATAACTTCTGTATTTAAATAATAATTTTGATAATTTTTCCATTTTTTATCCTAATGAATATATTTCTTTGCGTTTTAATTCCGCTTGATGTCTTTTTTTTAATTTTTTCTTTAACAACATACTTTCAACTCTTTTCTTTACATCGGAAAAATTGGAATAAGGAAAAAAACTTATGCGATTGATTTCGCAGAATTTAAGCAAAGATTGTTTTGCAAAAATGAAATCGCAAAATTGTGCCGGACAGGTATCACTGTATCCGTCGCCAATAAATATTGTAAATTCGTTATCGCCGCTGTTATTTAAGATGTGATTTCTTTTGCAATTTGCGCACTTTTTGCATTCTTCATCCGGAAAAGGGAAAACAGGTATAAATTCTCCTTTTTCACCGAACTCAAGTCTGTTGTAAAATCTCGGGATATAATCCAGTCCGTTATTTTTCAATATTCTATCGATATAATAATTGAATCCGTCGCTGACAATAAAAATATCAAATCCGTTTTTATTGCATAAATCTGCAAAAGATTTAAAATGCTCGTCAATTTTTATACTGTCAATAAAATTTTCAAATTCGTTCGGAATATAATTTTTAATAGTTTCGCACAATAAAATCCACGATTCTCTTGAGTTAATTTCTTTATCAATCCATCTTCGAACAATTTCTCTGGCTTTTTCTTTGTTTCCGAATTTCAGAAAAAATTCCTCACCGACATCTGTTGTTGAAATAGTTCCGTCGAAATCGATAAAAATCTTAAATATTTTCTTCTCTTCAAAAATCATCAGGCAGTTGCCAGTTGTTCGTTAAATTGTACTCCTACCAGTTTCGAAATTCCTTCTTCCTGCATTGTAACTCCGTACATATTTTCCGAAGCTTCCATTGTGCGTTTGTTGTGCGTTACCATAATAAACTGTGTGTTCAAGCTGAATTCTTTTATCAATTTTGTAAACCGGTCGATATTTGCATCGTCAAGCGGAGCATCAACTTCATCCAGAATACAGAACGGACTTGGTTTGACGAGATAAATTGCAAATAAAAGTGCTGTGGCTGTTAAAGTTTTTTCACCGCCCGAAAGAAGTTCTATTGATGTAGGACGTTTTCCTTTAGGCTTTGCGCTGATTTCTATTTTCGCTTCAAGAGGATCAACTCCTTCTTGAATTATTAGATCAGCTTCGTCACCTGGATTAAACAATCCGCGGAAAATTTTTATGAAGTTTTGTCTGATCGCTTCGAAAGTATCCATAAAAAGAGTTTGTGCGGTATTGTTGATTTCCTGGATGGTTTTAATTAAATCTTTTTCGGCATCAATTAAGTCGTTCCGCTGTTTTGTAAAAAATTGAAGTCTTTCGTTTTCTTCTTCAAATTCGGAATAGGCAAGCAGATTAATCGGACCGAGCTGTTTGATTCTGTTTTTTAGAGAGCTTACTTCCTGATGTTCTGCCTCAAAATTAAAATTGTCCTCATCTTCAAAATCTTTCAGATCAACATCAATTGTATAGGTCTCTTTAATATTTTGTTTTACATTCTCAACTTTAAGGTCAATCTGGTTTATTTTCAGATCAACTTCGTGAAGTTCATCAGATAATTTTTGCCGCTCGTGACGGAGAAAAGTAAGCTGTTTTTCCAGTTTCAAAGCTTCATCTTTAACACTAAGCAGTCTGCCCTCAATTTCTTTTTGTTCGTTTTCAAGCTTTATCTGAACTTCTTTCAACTCATCAAATTCAAATTGATAATCTTCCAAAATGCTCTTTAAGGAAGTAATCTCTTCCTTTGTATTCGAAATGTCTTCGTTCCTTTTCCCTATGGTTTCGGTAATTTTTAAAAGACTTTGTTCGCTTCGTTCAATTGTATTATGTGTGTTCTGAAGTTTGCCTTTAAGCCTTTCAAGTTCAAGTTTGCCTTGATTTAATTGGTAAACAAAGGAATTATATTCAGTTTCAATTTCCCTTACTTCCTGTTCAGCGGATTTAAAAACATCCTCTGCTTCTTTTCGGGCGATTAAATCGGCTTTTATTATTTCCGAAAGTTTAGTGAGTTCATCGTCGGTATTGTTCGTCTGTACGGCAAGTTCCTGCAGCTGTTTCTGAAGGATTTCAATTTCTTCGGATGATTTGTTGTTTTCGTATTCAAGCTGCGAAATTTGTTTTTCGATGCTTGTTATTTCATTTAACAAAATTCTTCCTTGATCGGAAATGCTGTTCAGGTCAATCCCGGAAATCAATTCTTCTTTTACGGAAATAGCTGTGCGGGTTTGTTCCAGATTTTGCTGGAGTTTAGGATATTCAAGTTTCAGTTCTTCTAAAAGCTGCTTTCTACCGAAAAGCGTATCGTCTAATTTCGGCAGCGATCCGGCTTCTATTATACCGTTATTTTGAACCAAATCGCCGTTTAATGTTGCATAATTGAATTCGGGAAAAATTTTACTCAATTTAATTGCCGAATCCAAATCTTTTGCCAAAGCAGTGTTGTTGAGAATCTTATTAAAATAAGGTTTCCATTTTGGTTTTGTTTGAACCATAAGATAAGCCCATCCTAAAAAATCCTTATTTTTTTCAATTTTCTTTCTCTGAGTATTTTTGCGCAAACCGCTTAGTTTATTTAACAGTCCGCTGCTTTTAGTATTTTGCAGCAAATAAAAAGATGCTTTCCCGAGATCGTTTTTTTGAAGATATAAAACAGCTTTGTTTAAATCATCGGTGTTTTCGATAAGCATATTATTCAGCACGCTTTTAAGAGATGCTTCAAGGGCAAACCGGTATTTTTCTTCGGTAGAGCCTACATCCGCAAAAAGCGTTTTTTCTTTATCTGTCCATCCTTCGCTTTCTAAAAGCGTTTTCGCGCCTTTCGATACTCCCTCGAGATTGGTAATAAGCGATTGCAGGAATTCTATTTTATTTTCGAGATTTACAAGCAGCGATTTTTCATCAAGCTCTTTATCTTTTAACCCCGATAATTCTCTTTCAAGCGTTTCCTTTTCGTTTCTTTTGGAAGCAAGAAGTTTTTCAGATTCTTCAATTTTATTTTCGATATTTACTTTTTCTACGCTTAAATCTTCAAGAAATCCTACAGTTTTTGCCATATTATTGGTAATTTTCTGTATCCTTTCTTCAATCCGGCGCATTTCAACTTTGTTTTTCTCGAACTTATCCGTTAAAGAATTGTTGAGGTTCTCTTTTGCATTTATTTCTTTAAAGATTTCGATAAGTTCATCGCTCTTTTTCTTTAAAGCTTCGCGTTTTTCCTTTAAGAAATTTTCTTTTTCCAATGTAGAAGCGGCGGATTTCTCAATATCGGTTTCTTTTAGTCCAATTTCATTAGTATACTGATTCACCAATTCTTTGCTTTCGGCAAGAATATCTTCGGTTTCTTCTTTTGTGTAAGCAAGTTCTTCAAGTTCCTGCTGAAACCGCAGGAGGTTTCGTGATAACGATTTTTCCCGCTCTTCCGAAACAGAAATATTTTTCTGTACAGTATGAAGTTTTTCGGTTTGTTTTGTTACTTCTTCACGTTTTAATTTCAGTTCGGCATCAATTTCATTTATGCGGTCGCGGTAAACATTTAATTCTTCTTCAAAACTTTTTATTTCGCTATCAATTTCTTCTTTCCGGATTTTATAATTCTGCGTCCGGTCTTTCAATTCGGTTTTCTTTTTATTAAGATAAGAATATTCGCGCTCGGCTAAATTTATTTCCTTTTCGCGTAAAACTGTGTTCAGCTGATTGTATTTATCAGCGCGGCTTGCCTGTCTTTCGAGGGCATTCACTTTCTTTTCTACTTCAGCATAAATATCGTTAACTCTTGTTAAATCTGCTTTAACATCTTCAAGTTTTTTTAATGCCAGTCGTCTGCGGAGTTTGTATTTATTAACTCCTGCGGCTTCTTCAAACATATTCCTGCGTTCTTCGGCTTTATTGCTGAGGATGGTTTCAATCATTTTTAATTCGATAACCGAATAGGCATTTGTCCCCATTCCCGTATCCATAAAAAGATTTGTTATGTCTTTTAAGCGGCAAAGATTTCCATTTAGAAGATATTCGCTTTCACCCGAACGGAAAATACGGCGGGTGATTGTAACTTCGGAATACTCGGTAGGCAGAACACCCCTGTCGTTAACAAGAGTCAGCGAAACTTCTGCCATTCCCATCGGTTTTTTTGATGTCGTTCCGTTAAAAATAACGTTTTCCATTTTATCGCTTCGCAAAGTGCTGCTTTTTTGTTCGCCAAGGCACCATCTTATTGCATCAACTATATTTGTTTTTCCGCATCCGTTCGGACCTACAATTCCAGTTACACCTTTTGTGAGATGCACGACTGTTTTGTTGGCAAAAGATTTAAAACCGAATATTTCTAATTTGGATAAATACAAATATCACCTTTACTGCATTAAAGCAAATTGCTTAAATGCGTTAATTACATAATAAATGCTAGCTTCCGACATTTGGAAGTAAAGAATAACAAACCCCCACGAAAGAAATATAAAAACAATACTGAAAAAATAAGCTTTGGCTGGGTGTATGTCTAAAATAACATAAATACCCTTTATCAGCCGCTGGAAAATCCATAAAAAGAAAAGAGCTAAAAATATGTAAATATAGGTATTGTATTCGTGAGCTTTTAAAATTTTATAGAGAGCCAATTCCAGCGGAAGCAGCAAAAGAATCGGAAGAAAAGACCAGGTTGTCATAAAATAAATGCTTGATATAAGCACTCTGTTTTTTAGGAACATTGATGCAATCTTAATAAAGAGAGTAATTGAAAGTATAAACAAAAGCAGGATAATAAAAAGATAAATAAAAGCTTTAACCGGACTGATGCTTAATCCTCCGATAAAGTTGGTAAAAGAAATGCTGCCGAGAGAAATTATTGTTTTATCGAGGAATAAGTTGTTTTTAAGATAAAAAAGCAGATTCGTAAACAAAAGAGATAACGAACCCACAATTAAAACCAGAAGAAAATTTGAATGGAATCCCGATAAAATGCGCTGATCGCGGACATCCGCATAGAAATTATAAGGGCGAAGCAGAGCGCGGGAGGCGTCTTCCCTGAATTTTCTTTTTGAGTTTATAAGCATAGCCGCCAGCGACGAGATGACCAGGCACACGATTAAAAAAAACAGCGGTGAATCATTCGGGTCGGTACCTATTGGGATGTTAAATTTTTCGCCGTTTTTAAGTTTCGATTTGATTATGTTGTAGCTAAGTCTGTTTGTTTTTCGGTCTATTCCTAAAATTCCGGTATAACATAAATTCTGAGGATTATATCCTGCGGCAAGGGATGAGTAATGAATTTTGTAATCAAACATCGAATTAAAAATTATTCCGTTTAATTTCTTTTCGATTACAAAATCCAGTGCGTTTTCAATATTACGTGCTTGCGACTCGTATGAATTATTATTTTTGTAGCCGTTTGTGCTTCCGTTAAAAGTAGGGTATGTGTAAGGTCCGATAATTATATTTTCTGCACCGAATTTGATAATTGCATCGTTAATCCTGTCAATCTGTCCTTCAAACGACTTGCTGAAAATTTCGAGGCAGATAAAATCAAGGTTTTCAATTTTGCTTTCGGGAATACCTGCAAATGAGGCAAAAGTAACTTTACCGCTTCGGTTTTTAATTATTTTTGCAGAATTTTTAACAAAATCCAAGTGTTCCTGCGAATAGGGTAAAAAACCTGTCCCGATAGAATATCCTATAATTACGTTGCTTTGCAAACCGGAAATTACTTGCGAAATGTATCTTCCGGTTTTTTCGGAAAAATCATCGCTGCTGATGATTTCTGACGGTATCGAAATAAAAGGAAGTTCAATAATTGCATATAACCCTATTTGTTCGCATCCCATCAGTATTTCGGGGGATGGCAGCGAATGTGAAAAAATTACAGTATTAAAACCTGCATTTTTAATAATCTTAAGATCATTGATAAAGTTTTTATAAGCAGAAGAATTACCTTTTTTGAATAGTGGCTGAATATATGTTACTGCGTAAATATTTAATTTTCCCTCATTAAAAATAAGTTTGCTGCTTTCGGAATTTTGATTAACAAGGGGTAAAGTTTCAATTTTTCTATCGATAAGAGTATCGTTTTTAAACAGCGAAATTTTTTGTATATAGGAATAAGGCTGTTCGGGCGACCAAAGATTAGGATTGTTTATTGACTGCAAAACAGATGCAGATGCTTCCTGATGTGAAAGGATAGTTTTTACAGAATCAATTAACTGATTGCTTTGATTATATAATGCAGAACTTAACGTAAAAACATCGCTTCTTTTGTTTATATCGTAAGTCTCAGGAAAAAAAGCTTTAATACTAGTCTTTATTTCCGTGCGATTATTATTTTTGTTTACTCTCAGATTTGAGACAGTATTTTTTATCCAGAATTTAGGTTCAACCGATAAATAAACATTATCAAAAACACCGCCGGATATTTCGGGTAAAAGGTAATTTTTTAATATTGGAACAGATGCTCCTTTTTCCGAATGGAAGAATACATGAAGTTTTATGTAGTTTTTTTTGTTCTTCAAAAAAAGATTTTCATTCAGTTCAAATTCTGCAGGAATTTCACCGAATGCATGTTTAAAGATAATTTCATCATTTATTTGAATGTTTACAGAAGAACTGATTTTTGAAATGTGAAGATTTATAGTGTTCTTCTTAAAGTCGAATTGTTTTATATCTATTTCGCGTTCAAATATTATTTCTTCTGTTCCGCTGAAACTTGCAGGCAGCGAAAGTGAAGACTTGTTTTCAGGCTTTTCGGGAAGGTAAGCACGCCAGCCGCTTTTCAATTCGATAATTTTACGCTTCGAGGAAGTATTTGTATTTTCCCTAAAAACATCTTTCTGGGAAATTCCTGATAATTCCTTAATTAGTATTTGACCATTGACGGTGAGGACGGAGAATCCTAAAATCAGAGAAAAAAATAACCTGTAAAAATGTATCATCACACCCACAAAAAAAATTAAAAACAATTTAAAAATATACTATCAAAACGAGGGTAAAGCAATGTGAATAAATGAACCGGTGCAGGATAATCTATATAAACAGGTCGGTTTTTAGTATGCTATACCTGCCTATGGTTCTTAATTCCTATTTTCAGAAAAAGTATTAAAAAAAATACAAACAGATAATAGAGTAAGTTTTAACAGGCATATATTACAGTTTTAGTTGCAAAAATCAATATTTTTTATTATGTTTTCGAACGCCACTGCTAAACTTTTGAAAGGGTTCTGCGGTGGCAATTTTTTTTAAATCAGAAACACGGAGAGCAGAATAGTGGCAAGCATGGTATATTTAACAAAAGAACGAATGATTGAATTGGAAAATGAATTAAGAACGCTTAAAACCGAAGGCCGCAAACAAATGGCTGAAAGAATTGCCACAGCGCGGTCATACGGCGATTTATCCGAAAATGCCGAATATGATGCTGCAAAAGAAGAACAAGGACTGCTTGAACTGAATATTAGTAAAAAAGAAGCTTTGCTGGCAAATGCCAAAGTTGTAGATACAACATCTTTCACAAAAGATAAAGTGCACATTTTAGCAAAGGTTAAAGTTAAGAACTTAAATAATAATCAAATATACGATTACGAAATGGTAAGTCCCGAAGAAGCGAATCTGCAAAGCGGAAAAATAGCGGTTACTTCTCCTGTTGGACAAGCATTAATGGGCAGGGAATTAGGCGAAACAGTTGCCGCCAAAGTGCCTGCCGGACTTATTAAATTTGAGATACTAAATATCGAATAATTTATTGGAAGAAGAAAAATACATCCTAATGACAATCGAACTTGCCAGGAAAGGAGCCGGGATGGTAAGTCCCAATCCTCTTGTGGGGGCGGTTATTGTTAAAAACGGAAATATAATCGGGAGCGGATGGCATCAAAAATTCGGCGGCAAGCATGCCGAAATAAATGCAATTGAAAGCTGTTCCGAAAATGTGATTGATGCTTCGCTCTATGTTAATTTAGAACCTTGTTCCCATTACGGAAAAACTCCTCCCTGTGCAGAAGCAATAATAAAAAGCGGTATAAAAAAGGTATTTATCGGAACAAAAGATCCGAATCCAGTTGTTTCCGGCAGAGGCATTGAAATGCTTAAAAATGCCGGAATTGAAGTAAAAAGCGGTATTTTAGAAAACGAATGTTATGAATTGAACAAATTCTTTTTTAAACATATCACAGAAAAAATGCCTTTTATTACTTTGAAGATTGCTCAGACTATTGATGGGAAAATTGCAGATTCATTCGGAAATTCCAAATGGATAAGCAGCCGGGAATCGAGAAAGCTGGTTCATCGGCTGCGCAGTGAATATGATGCGGTTATGGCAGGTAAAGGTACGGTTAAAGCTGATAACCCCGAATTAAATGTAAGGCTATTCGACGGAAAGGACCCGAATGTGATTATTATCGACAGAGATTTGGGGCTTGATTCCGGTTACAGAGTTTTTAACGAAAATAAAGACCGGCAAATATTCATCATTTCCTGCGAATATTCAAAATCGAAAACTGAAAAAATAAAAATTTTTGAAAATACCGGTGTAAAAATTCTGTTTGTTCCCGAAAACGAAAACGGTTATCCGGTAATGAAAAATGCATTTCAGAAATTAGCGGAAAATAATATTACTTCAATCCTTGCCGAAGGAGGTTCGGCTATTTTTTCAGCTGTTTTACGCGAAAATCTGGTTGACGAAATTTTACTTTTTGTCTGCCCTAAAATTTTAGGAAAAGGGTTAAGTCCTTTCGAAAAACTTCCTGCACTGAATATTGAAGACAGCTTTAATTTTAATTTATCCGAAAATATTAATGTTGGCGGAGATGTTCTGCTGAAATATAAAAAGGTGTAAAATGTTTACCGGATTGGTAGAAGAAATCGGAATAATTGATAAAATTGTTAATCCCGGAGAAGGACGCGAAATTACAATCAAGGCTTCAAAAATTCTTGATGAACTGAAAGAAGGTGACAGCATTAATGTAAACGGTGTTTGCCAAACAGTTATCCGGTTTGATAAAAAGACTTTTACGGTTGAAGCTGTAGCTGAAACAATAAAAAAAACAAATCTCGGGCTGCTTTCCAAAGGAGATAAGGTAAACCTCGAAAGCTCGCTTACTTTAAGTAAAAAACTCGGCGGGCACTTTGTCCTTGGTCATGTTGATACAACCGGTAAAGTTTTAAATATAAGTAAAAATCCTCAAAGTATTTTACTCGAAATATCTTATCCGCCTGAATTCCAAAACTATATTATTCACGTCGGTTCAATTTGCATTGAGGGTATAAGTCTTACGGTTGCAAGTTTTACAAATAAAAGTTTAACAGTTTCGGTTATTCCGCATACTTGGGCTAATACCAATCTGGAAGAGAAAAAAGTCGCTTCTGTGCTTAATCTGGAGTTCGATGTTCTCGGGAAATATGCTGCAAAAATTCTCGGTAAAGAAAGCAAGGGAAAAATATCGGACGACTGGTTGAAAAAGCTGGGCTACTAAATGAAAACTTCCGAACAAAAAGTACTTAAGTTTATCGACGAGAAAAAAATGATTTCTCCGGGCGATAAAATTCTTGTGGCTTTCAGCGGCGGACCCGATTCGGTATTTGCGTTAAATTTTCTTAAAAAATATCAAAGAAGATTAAAAATTGAGCTGGCTGCGGCTCATATTAATCATAATTTGCGAAAAAATGCGTTAAAGGACGAGCAATTTTGCAAGAAATTTTGCAGAGAGATGGAAATTGATTTATTTGTTCATTCTGCCGATGTAAAAGAAGTTTCCAAGAAATTAAAAATTTCTATAGAAGAAGCAGCCCGCGGTGTAAGATATGATTTCGTAAATAAAAAAATGCTCGAAATTAAATTCGATAAAATTGTAACAGCTCACAATAAAAATGATAATCTTGAAACGGTATTGCTTAATCTTTTCAAGGGTACAGGCATAAGAGGACTTTCAGGAATTCCGGTAGTACGCGGAAAAATAATCAGACCTTTTCTTGTTCTTTCTAAAGATGAAATATTAAACTGCCTGAAACATCAAAACATAAATTACAGGATTGATGAATCAAATTTATCGGACGATTATCAAAGAAATTTTATCAGGAACCGGCTTGTATCCGAAATAAAAGAAAGTATTAACCCGAATATTGATGAAGCTGTTTTTCGCACATCACAAAATGTTTCAGGGTATAAAGATTTTTTGAGCGAAAAAATTGTTAAAAAATATCGAAAGAAAATTGCAGTGGAAAGCGGACAAATATCTGTCCCTGTTGAACTCTATAAAAAATCTGGTGTTTTTATAATATCAGAACTGCTTATCGAATCGGTTTCCGAAAAATTTGGAATAGAACTGAGTTTTGAGAATCTGAAACAGATAAACAGTCTTTTTGAAAAACAAAAAGGCAAAAATCTGGAACTTGCCGGCGGAATAAATGTAATACGCGAATCTGATAAAATTGTTCTTTACAGGAAAAATACAAATACTAATTCCGAAGAAATTATTATTCATCCAGGTCAGATTATAAAAACAGGAAATTTTGAAATCTATATCGAACAAACAGAAAATGCAGACAATATCAAAGCAGGCAAAGGCAGTTACGAAATTATTTCTGCGGATAATATAACCAATATTTTTATATTACGCAGTTGGAAAAAAAATGATAAGTTCATTCCTTTGGGAATGAAAAACTTAAAAAAAGTTTCGGATTTTCTGACAGACATTAAAGTTCCATCAAAAGATAGAAAAGAGCAGTTGGTTCTTGTTAATGATGATAAATTGGTATGGATTTTAGGTTACAGAATTGACGACAGATTCAAGGTTACAGATACAACAGAAAAATATTACAAATTATGGTTGAAACCGATTCGAAAGGAAACAAAATACTAAAAGTAGGCAGCGAAAAATTTGTTGAATATATTTCGGAAGAAAAAATTCAAAAACGTATTGCCGAACTTGGAGAAGAAATTTCAAAAGAATACCGCGACAAACTTCCTGTTTTTATCGGAATATTAAACGGCTCTTTTCTATTTATGGCTGATTTAATGAAAAATGTTACAGTCAGAAGTGAAATTGACTTTCTTAAATTATCGAGTTATGGCGACGCAAAAATTTCTTCGGGAAAAGTTGAACTGATTAAGGAACTTAATGCCGATATAACCGACAGATACGTTGTAGTTGTGGAAGATATTGTAGACTCAGGCTTATCAATCAAATATATAAGCGAACTGATACTTAAACATCAGCCTGCAGGTTTAAAGGTTGCGTCACTTCTTGTTAAACCAAAAAGCATTAAGTACGATGTAAAAGTTGATTATACGGGATTTGAAATTCCAGATAAGTTTGTTCTTGGATACGGACTTGATTATGCACAAAAATACAGAAATTTACGCTCAATTTTTATACTTAGCGAATAACGGAGATTTTTAACAATGTTTAAAGGAATACAAAAATTTTATCAATCGGATAATTCCGAAAAAAAGAGTCAGGGAGAAAAAAAACCTTCCGGCGCACCAAAAGGACCTGACGGCGAATTTGATTGGAACAAAATAATGCGCGGAGTGTTAGGCTGGGGAATATTTGCAATTATTGCCATTGCAGTTTGGCAGTTGCTTTATGTAAATGCCGCTAATGTACAGGAAGTATCGTACGATGTTTACGAAAAATATTTAAGCGAAGGGAAAATAGCCGAAGCGAAAATCACAAAAACGGATATTAATGATTATTCACTTGAAGGAAAACTTAAATCTCCCGAAAAAATTGTTGTTGGTACAAAGACCAAAGAATTTTCGAGATTTACAACAACTTTAGTTGAACCTTTAATTGAAAACAACGAAAAATTATGGAAAGAAAAAGGCATAAAGTATTCTTTTATTAAAGAAAGCAATGAATGGATGAACGCACTTTTCAGTTTTCTTCCATTAATATTGCTTGTTACGATACTGATTTTATTTATGAGAAAAATGCAGGGCGGTGCCGGAGGCGGTACCCGCGGTATATTCAATTTCGGTAAAAGCAAAGCCAAGATGATTTCCGAAATGGGAATTAAAATCACCTTTAAAGATGTAGCCGGAGCTGATGAAGCAAAGCAGGAACTTGAAGAAATAATTGAATTTCTGAAAGAACCGAGCAAATTTCAGCGGCTTGGCGGTAAAATACCAAGAGGTGTTTTACTTTTAGGTCCTCCCGGAACAGGTAAAACATTACTTGCCCGCGCAGTAGCAGGTGAAGCCGGGGTACCGTTTTTTTCGATAAGCGGTGCGGATTTTGTTGAAATGTTTGTAGGAGTAGGCGCAAGCCGTGTACGAGATTTATTCGATCAAGGAAAGAAAAACGCTCCTTGTATAATTTTTATTGATGAAATTGATGCCGTTGGACGCCATCGCGGAGCCGGACTTGGCGGCGGACATGATGAAAGAGAACAAACTCTTAATCAGCTTTTAGTTGAAATGGACGGGTTTGAACAAAACAGCGGCGTAATTATAATTGCTGCAACTAACCGTCCGGATGTACTCGACCCGGCATTATTGCGTCCCGGAAGATTCGACAGGCAGGTAGTGGTTGACAGACCTGATGTTAACGGACGCGAAGGAATACTAAAAGTGCATACGCGAAAAATTCCTTTAGCACAAGATGTAGATCTTAAAACACTGGCAAAAGGTACACCAGGTTTATCCGGTGCCGATTTGGCAAATATGGTAAACGAAGCCGCGCTGCTTGCTGCACGAAAGAACAGCAATAGTGTTTGTATGCGCGATTTTGAAGAAGCAAAAGACAAAGTTATGATGGGAACCGAACGTAAAAGTATGCTTATTTCGGAAAAAGAAAAGAAGATTACAGCTTATCACGAAATAGGACATGTTCTTGTTGCAAGAATGATTCCTGAAGCAGATCCGGTTCATAAAGTTACCATTATTCCTCGTGGACGAGCTTTAGGAGTAACTACTTATCTTCCTGTAGATGAAAAACACACATATTCAAAACAATATCTTGAAGCAATAATTACTTATGCTTTAGGTGGAAGAGCTGCAGAAATGCTTGTTTTCGGACAGCTTACTACCGGAGCCGGAAATGATATTGAAAGAGCTTCGAACATTGCCCGAAAAATGGTTTGCGAATGGGGAATGAGCGAAAAACTTGGTCCGGTGGCATATGGAACTAAAGAAGAAGAATTATTTTTAGGACGTGAAGTTACAAAACATAAGGATTACAGCGAAAAGACAGCTCAGGAAATTGACGACGAAGTAAAAACGATTGTCGGCAAGTGTATGAAACGGGCAGACGATATCCTGAAAGATAATGTTGAAATTCTTCATAAACTTTCTGCTGAATTGCTCGAACGTGAAATTCTTGATTCCGAGGAAATTGATAAAATTATAAATGGAGAAGAACTTCCGCCGATACAAAAGAATGGCAGCAACGGGTCTGTTGAAGAGAATGCAGAAGGAAAAGGAGAATTGCCTGATCATGTAAAAGATTTACTGGAAAAAAAGGAAAAGAGAAGCAGGAAAGATACTGATGCATGATTTCAATAATGGGACAATAGATTATAAAAGTGAAGTGATGAGAAAGACCATTCACCTCATTTCGCTGTCAATTCCAATTATTTACTGTTTTATTGAAAGGCATCTTGCTCTTAAGATTCTTGTTCCAATAACGCTACTTTTTTTAGTTATTGATATTGGAAGATATTATTTTCCGGCTCTGAATAAGATTGTGATTAATATATTCGGTTTTATGTTAAGAGATCACGAAATAGACAAGACAAAAAAAAATCTGAGTGGAGCAACTTATGTCCTGCTTTCAGCAGCAATTGTTGTGTTCTTTTTTCCTAAAGAATTTGCAATTACAGGTTTTTCAATTTTGATAATAAGCGATATTCTGGCTGCGCTTGTAGGCAGGAAGTTTGGCAGACATAAATTCCTTTTTAAAAGTCTCGAAGGAACACTTGCTTTTTTTATATCAGCTTGTATAGTAACTCTATTTACGCCTAAATTCGAATACAATTTTGCTGAATATTTAATTGCGTTTGCTTCGGCGGGAGTGGGTGCAATTTTCGAAAATATAAGTTACGGCTGGGCAGATGATAATCTCGCAATTCCGGTATCGATAGGAATAAGTCTTTGGATATTGTATTATTTGTTTCTCCCGGAATTAAGTCCGCAACTTATTTTATTTTAACAGAAACTAAAAATGACTTAAATTGTTTAAGCTGCAAAAAAAAGATGGACAAAATGATAAATACTAGATTTGCCAAGTTTTATAAAGTATTGTTTTTATTAACATTTTTATCAGTATTATTTGTTACCGGCTGCAGTGATGTTAAACTGCCTGCACTTGGAGCCGAGGATGAAATAATTGTTGTTGCCGACTCGGCGGATTATTTACAGTTGCAGGAATCGTTATCGGCTGTTTTCTGCAAAATAATAAAAACGCCTCAGAATGAGCAGCTTTATAATCTTAAAAGAATCAATTACGAAAAGCTAAGCTTTTATAAACAACGAAAAAACCTGATAATTATTTCTCCGTTAAATTCCGAAACAGAAATAAGCAAATACTTGAAATCAATATTGGATGCGAAGGTAGCAGAAAAAGTTAATGCCGGTGAAGAATTTGTATTTAATAAATACGATTTGTGGGCGCGCAATCAGATAGTTATGATTATGGCATCACCTGATATAGAAAGTCTGAATAGAAATATTTTAAAAGAGCAGGAAAATTTGTTGTACTATGTACAAAATTTATCGAACAAAAGAATAGCAGAATCTCTTTACAATGACCAATACGAGAAGAAGGATATCGAAGGAAAATTCCTTAAAAATTACGGATGGATGATTTATGTTCAGGCCGATTATCTTCTTGCTAAAGAAGTGCCCGAAGATAATTTTGTATGGCTTCGACGTTCACCTGGAACAGATATGGAACGCTGGCTTTTTGTCCATTGGATAGAAAATGCATCTCCAAATCTTCTTCACCCTGATTCGGTATTTGCCATCCGCGATAAAATTACTAAAAAGTATTATAGAACTATGGACGATACAACCTATGTTATGTCTGTAGATATGGACGATTATAAGTTTGTATCCGAAGTGAATTTTTTAGGCAGATATGCGTTAATGACAAACGCTTTATGGAAAATGTCCGATAACACCATGGGCGGTCCTTTCATAAACTATACTTTTTATGATGAAAAAACTCACCGTATTTATATGCTTGACGGATCAATATTTGCTCCTAAATTCGAAAAGAAAAAGCTTATTCAGCAAATGGATGTTACGCTGCAGTCGTTTTTAACCGAAAGTGAAGTTCCGGCTGAACGCAAAGAAGATTTATTTGACAGTATGAATGATTAACAAAATTATTATTTAATCCATAAATCTTTTTTGAAAAGAAATTTTGAAACTGTGCTTTCAAACCAAAGTCTGCTTTTACTTTTATTTTCGGTTATCATATTGTGTATTATTTCCGAAATCTCTTTAGTGCGTAAGTAACCGTATATTTTATGCGGATTATGTTCTTCGCCGAATATATAATTATTATCAACAAATTTGTCTTCGGGTATTACTTTTGATCTGTTATTCTTAAAAAAATCGGCAAGTTTGAAATAACAGCTGATTTTATCCTGCGGATCAGTGAAATTGTACCAATGTTTTTTTATTGAATTTGGGACAGGCAATTTATCGGCAGCATCAATATTTCTTTCTTTCTTAATTTTTTCTAAAAGATAAGGAATTCCGATTGGTGAGCCGGCAGAAATGAAAGTGTCTATTTCAAAATCGATTTCCGAAAGTACATCATAAGCAATCAGCGACCCCATTGAGTGACCGATAAGCAATATTTTACGATCGCGATGTTTTTGCATATTTTCGGCGAGTATTGAACGTATAACTTCCTTTGCGGCAAACTTTACTTTGTATTTTGTTTCGGAAGAATAATAAATATCAATTTCCCGGAAATATTTCTTTATAATTGTTTCAGTAACTAACGGTAAAGTCTGGTAGAAATTGTTGCTTAAAATAACCCTGTCGATTTTTGATCTAAAATATCCAAAAAAACTTTCTTTTAGATTTTTATTATACAGTTGCCCGTTAGCTTTTTGATAAGGCTCGTTAATATATAAATGGCTTGTTTTATCGTTCGTTTTTGGGTTCATAGGTTCGGAATAAATATAATCAGCCCAATAAACCAATTCAAAATCGTAATAAGGTAAAATACCGAAATGATTTAACAAACCTTCGGAAATGGACATCTCCCACCATTTTTTAAGAAGCTTTTTGGGCGGTTTGTTTCCTAATCCGTGTATTCCGATAATAAGCGGTTTATTTTTTGTCATTTTTTAAAAGATTAATAATTGTCGGATTAATAGAGAACTCCGGGAAATTGTTACTTGCAAAATTAAGATATTTTTGAGCAGAACTATTAAAACCATTTTGATTTTCGTAAAGTGCACGATTGATAAGGACATCGAAAACAAAAGCGCTGGCATTTTTTTCGTAGTTGTCATCTCTGCCCGTTTTCCGAAGCTTGAAATCAGGAAACGGAGCAGCAGAATATTCATCTTTTTTTACAACTTTATAAAGGAAAAGATGGGGAACAAGAGTGCAGTCTTCGGGCAATTGAAGTTCCCCCGTTCTTAATTCTTTCTGCAAAAATTCGGGTCCGATATAAACATTACGTTTGCTTACGTTATTTTTAATCAGCCCTGTAATTATTTTCCGGAAATACAACTCAAGAACCTGCGGATTAAAATTTCCTCCCGATTCAAATACTTCAAGTTCCTTCAGAAATGAATTAATTTCGTAATCCAAGCCTATTAAAACTCCGGGAAAACTTTTATAAATCTGCTTAAAATACCAGCTTCTGCGCAATAATTCTTTATCAATAACAGCGGCATCCGGTCTGAAATTTTCTGCTTTCTGGAAATAAAGTGAAGAAGAAATAAAGTAATCCCATTGATATGAAAGGATTATTGAATTTTTCTCGACACTGCTTAGCAGAGATTTTGTGTAATCATTGTAGAAATAATTTTCAGACTGATCAACTTCGGAATAATTAAAATATACTTCGAATAACAGTGGAAGCAATAAAATGGGAAATGAAATTGCAATATTTAATTTTCTCTCGGAAAAACGTTCTAAAAGCCAGTAAACGCCAAACGAAAACCAGATTGCGGAAATAATTAATGCAGATAGAAAATAAGTTTCGATATCCGAAATGTCGTAATTAATTGTAAACAAAACTGCGAAAACAAAAGTTATAAAAAGCATTCTTTCAACAGCGGAAGATTTTCGAAACGAAATTATCAGCCCAGTTATAATTATAGCAATTGCGGCAGCTCTGAATTCAGTAATATAATTCTTGAAGAAAAAGAAAAGGTGTTTTTTTGCAGCATCAATACCGGTAAACATCCAAACACTGTATTGTTTGCCGCTGATATGCCGGAATAAACGCGTGATGTTATCGGCATTTCCCCAATTTAAATAAGGATTTTGCTGCGCGCGCAGAAGAATGTAAGAATACCCGGCGGCTAAAATTATAGTAAATACTGCTGAAAACTTAATAATATCAATAAAACTTACAGCTTTGATTTTGTACTGGCGGGAAAATAAATAAATTGCTGCAGGAATAAACAGCAATGTGGTCATATGGTTCAGGAACCCGAAAGCAAATGAAATGCTTAAAAATATCCAATTGTTAAAAGAATATTCTCCGTTTAAAATGTTTTTAGAAATTCTGGAAAGCGCGAGTAAAATTAAACTGAAAAAAAGTAATTGCAGAGAATAAACTTCTACTGAGGTGCTTTGGAGCCAATAAGTTTTGCTGAATGAAAGTATAAATCCCGAAAGAACCGCTGAAAATTTGAGATGCGTTTCCTTCAGCATAGGTTTTTCGGAAACTGAATTCTTTTTCTCCTTTTTATTTTTTGTTTTTATAGGTTCATAAAATCCAGAAAATGAAAGGAATAAAAAATTGAATGCAGCTTTGATGAAAAATATTGTTGCTATGCTGCAAAAAACAGCACTTAAAATATTCGATTTGTAAATTGGAGTTAAAGGCAATGATATTTGCTGAAATAGATATCCGATGATTGTAAAAACGGGATAACCTGTAGGATGAGCAACGCCCAAAGTATATTGAACCGCTGCAAGTTCACCTGAATCAATTTTAACAACTGTGGGAGCTAAAGTGAAAAGATAAACCAAAAATACAATCAGTCCCGAAATTGAGGCGAAATATTTCGAAATTAAATTTTTAATCAACTTGAAAAAACCTTTTCGAATATTTTCGAATTTTCTGCGGCTATCTTTTTTAATTTCAAATCAAGCTCATCATTTTTGTATCCTAAAAAAGCAGAAAGCAGCCGTTTTTTATTTTTATCGGAAGGGATAATAGTGTTATTCTGATTAAACAAAGTCTGCACTGCTAATTCAATAGTTTTTAATTCTGTAAAATTATCGTACAAAGGTGAAATAAAATCGTATTCCGATTTGAACCCGGTAATGAATTTAATTTTTTGAAGGTTATTGCGGCAGTTCATTGCAACGTAATTTGCAGGATCGAGCATTTGCAGATACTGCAAAACAAATTCAATATCAATTATGCTGCCTTTGCTTTTTTTTGTGTTAAAACTTGTGCCTAAAGGTGATAAATTACTGCGTAAAATAGATAAGTACATTTCTTTAATGTTTTTCTTCAATTCTTCCGGTTTAAAAGAAGAAAGCTGCTTTTCGATAATTGCCAGAAAATCCTCGTAAAGAGAAGGATTGCCGGTACAAAAACATACTTTGGAAAGCGCCTGAAATTCCCAGATGCGGGCTCGGTTTTTCAGATATGTTTCATATTTACGTATATCCCAAACCAAAGGACCTTTTTGCCCTTCGGGACGTAACCTGAAATCAACCGGAAAAGGCGAAAGAAAGCTGCGCGATTCTACCATGAAATTTTCAAAATCATTTTCAATTACCGGATCGTTTTCTTTTCGCAGGGCAATAATTGTAAGATCGACATCCGAAGCAAAATTCATCTCCGAAATCCCGAAACTTCCTTGTCCCGCAATAAAATAATTATGTTTAATATATTTATTATCAACAGCCTGCTGAATCCGGTAGTGGACTAATTCGCTTAATGTGCGCGATACAATTTGATGATTAATCAGTTTCAACGCGAACTGAATGCATAAAGAGAAAATGATATGATCATTGGAAATCCCTGGTAAAAGCGAACTAAAATCGGATGTAAAACAAGCACGCGTAAGATAAAATTCCCCTAGTTCTTTGTTAATGCTCATCATATCAACAGCTTTTTGCGAATATTCACAAATGGTAAGAAACGATATAAAAAACTTTTCGTTCGCAAATTCTGTGTACCAGATAGAAGGAAATTTTACCGAACGGATTATTTTTACAAAATTTTCTAATACTCTGTCGGGATCGGAAGCCTGCGACAGATATTTTAAAAGAGCTGGTTCAATTTTATCGAAAAGATTTATTGTCCGTGAATCGAATTCTTTTTGTCCTAAAAGTCCGGTACCTTGTTTAAGGAATTTTATGTTTTTTTCTGCGCGGTTTTTATCGCTGAAACTAAGATTGTTCAAGATGCTCATTTCGTTTATTTCTTTTTGGTTTTGGATGGTAAGGCTTTCAAAAAAGTTTCTTACATTTTTTCTGTGCGTTGCCATCAAATGTTTAAATTCGGAAGCATTTTTTAACTTAAGGTAAGCTGCAATTTTTTCAACAAATTCCAGCGATTTGGGTATTTCGTGAGTTTGCAGGTCATTCATCAGCTGTAAAAAATGCTCTGTTTTCCGGAAGAATACATATGCTTCCTTAAGCATTTCAGCTTCTTTCTCTTTTAGGATATTTCTCTGTTCCAAAAGGGATATTGCAACAAGGGTATTTCCGGAACGTATGTCTTTTAATCTTCCTCCGTTAAGCAGCTGTAATGCCTGGATGCTGAATTCGATATCCCGTATTCCGCCCGGAAAATGTTTCACATCATCTTTCGATCCGGTGCGTAACTCGATGTTTGCTTTCATTTTGGCAATTTGCAGCAGCGGCGAAACTGTAAAAGTAGTGGGGAAAATAAACGCGCTTATAAATTTCTTAAATTGATCGAACAGATACTTGTTTCCGCAAAGAAAATCCATTTTAATAAGCATCTGCCGTTCCCAATCTTCTCCTTTTGCCTCGTAATAGCGCATAAAATCGTTTATGGTTCGGCACAAAGGGGAGTTCTTGCCATCGGGGCGTAGCCGGAAATCGACCCTGAATATATAACCTTTTTCGGTCATTTCGGATGAATGTTTAATAAAAAGCAGAACAGCTTCTGATAGTACTTCAAAAAAAGTAAGTCCTGCATTTCCTTTTATCTCGTTGTTATCGAAAAAAAGCATTAAGTCAATATCGGAACTGTAGTTAATCTCGTTCCCCCCAAGCTTGCCTAAAGAAACCAAGCAAAATCTGTCGATTTTTTCGGTAATATTATATTTACTAATAGTCTCATTGTAGCAAAGATAAAAAAGTTCGGAATTGACAGCTCTTGCCAAAATTGAAAGCTGTTCAGTTATTTTTAAAAGTTCTGTGCTGAAAATAATATCTTTAACCCCGATTTTAAGAGTTTCGCGGCGTTTGAAATTTCTTAAATAATTCAATTTCGAATTAAGAGTTTTAAACTTCTGAAGCTGCAGCGAAATTTCATTTCGGCAGGATTCGTCATTTAAATCTGAGTTAAGATAATCGGTATTAAAAAGAGAATAAAGATATTCGGGGTTGCGGACAAGAATATCGGTAAGATAATTGCTGTTTGCTGAAACAGCAATTATAATTTCGCGGAGAAGTTCATATCTCAGCAGATCGGTAAAAAGAGAAACTTTATCGTATGCCGAATTTAGAATTCTGATAAGATTGGTTTCAGATTCCCGAGTAAAATAGTAATCAGCTGTTTCTGCTTCCATCAACGAAAAAAGCTTTTTGATTTCACTTTCCTCAATGAAAGAATCTGCTGCTTTTTTAACGGTTTCGGTAAAATCCTGCGAAAACTTATATATTTTGTCCGGATTCAAAACTTCCTGAAAATTAAAAATTGATATGCAAATTTATGAAATAATTACTCAATTCTTTTTTGTAATTTGTCCGAAAACAATCGAATATGTTTGTTTGGAATTTTTAAGTTAATCTATTTTCATCATCGGATTGGCGCGCTGGCAAAGCTGAAGCGGCATTCCGAAAGGATCGCGAAGCATAACAAGATGCGAACCGTCCGCCGGGAAAATTTCTTCGAAAAGGGTTGCTCCTGCTTGTATCAGCCTGTTTTTCTCATTCTCGGCATTTTTTACAATAAAAGCAAAATGAAATTCCAGCGGATGTTTTGTTAAAAAATCGGTAATAGGCTGTGAAATGTTTTTATAAATTTCGGTAACAACTCTGCCGGTTTTATCAGCCAGAAATCTTACAACAACATTTTCATCGGATGAAAAAACAATTTGCATCCCGCAGTTTTTTACGTACCAGTCAGCCATTTCGGAAGGCTTTTCGATGTTCAAAGCAAAATGTTCAAAAATCATAATTATCCTAAAGACAAGTTTTAACTGCCTAAATATAAAGAATAAGACCCATTATTATATGGCTTTTTCTGATTTAATAAAGCTAAGTTTAGTATATTCAGGTTCGCAATTTTTATTTTTTTCTAATTTAGTTAATTAAAAGTTTGGAGTATAGGTGAAGAAATTAGTCTTTTTAATTTTTGTTTTATCAGTCAATTTTTGTCTGGCAGGTGATTTCGATTCTGCAAAAGTATATGTTTTCGACCCGCTTGTTGTAACAGGCGCACGTTACGAAATTGAAAAAAGTAAAATTCCATATAGTCTTACCGTAGTAACAAATGAACAAATTTCCGAAAGCAGAGAAACAAACGTTCTTCCCGTATTGTCGCAAAATGTTCCGGGTCTATTTTTAAGCGAAAAAAGCGTAACCGGTTTCGGCGTAAGCACACCTGCAGCAGGCAAGATAAGTATGCGCGGAATCAGCGGTGATCCTAATACGAATATTTTGGTGCTTATTGACGGGCAGCCGCAGTTTATGGGGCTTTTCGGACATCCGATATCCGATTCGTATTTTTCTTCTGATATCGAACGAATTGAAGTTATACGAGGTCCTGCATCGGTTCTTTACGGATCGAACGCTATGGGCGGCACTGTTAATTTTATAACTTCCGGCAGTAAGGAAAGAAAAAACAAAGTAAGAATAGGCACAGAGCAAGGTTCTTTTAATACAAGGGTTTTTAACGGAATGTCTAAAATATATTTCGGAAAATTAAACATCAATGCCTCGATGAATTACAGCTCCACAGACGGTCACAGGAAAGATGCTGACGACAGGTTTAATTCTACAGGCGGATTTTTATCTGCAGGTTACGAATTTAATCCGGAATTTAATATCGATTTGCAGGCTTCGCTTTCATCAAACAAATTTTTCGATCCCGGGACGATAGAAAAACCGCTTAACAATGCCGAATATAAATATCTCCGCGGAAGATATGCTCTTTCACTTAATAATAATTTCGGCGATATTTACGGAAGTTTGCGTGCTTTTTATAATTTCGGCGATCATAAATTTTACGACGGCTGGAATTCGGACGACGTAAATACAGGAATAACATTTTACCAGAATTACCGCGCAGGTGAAAGTGTTTTTACTTTTGGGACTGATTATAAATATTATGGCGGAGATGCCGAATATTTTATGATGGGACAGAACAATTTTAAAAAATTTCACAGCAACGAAACCGAATTTTATGCATCGGCTAATATAACTCCGGTTAAAAATCTGAACACAGATGCCGGCGTAAGGTATACTTACAGTTCGATATTTGGCGGTTTTTTTACTCCTCAGGCAGGAATATCTTACAGATTCAGCCCCGATTATACTGTTAAAACACGTATATCAAAAGGATTCCGCAGCCCTACAATAGTGGATTTATATTTCTTCCCTGTTGCCAACGAAAAGCTGAACCCCGAGAATGTTGTAAATTTTGAAATAGGTGCAGACGCAAAATTTTTAGGAAATATTCTTTTCGGCAGCCTCACATTCTTTACGGTTAACGGTTACGATATAATTCAGTCAGTAAGAAATCCGGCAATAGGAAGAATGCAGAAAATAAATTCCGGCAGATTAAACAATAAAGGGATAGAAGCTTCGGTGGATTTTTATCCTGCAGAGGATTTGAATTTTAATGTGAATTATGCATTTACCGATAAAAAATACGATGCTAAATATGCACCAAAGCATCAGCTGAATATATCTGCCGGTTACGCTTATTCAATTTTGCGGGGAAATGTAAACTTAAAACACGTAAACGGACTTACTACCGATCTGGCTTCTAAAAAGAAAACCCGTTATACTGTTGTGGATGTTCTTCTTAATGCCCAGGTTGCCGGACCGGTAAATGTTTATTTAAAACTTAACAATATCCTTAACTGGAAATATGAAATAGATGCAGGGTACAAATTGCCGAAATTTAATTTTTTAGCTGGCGTAAGTTTCGATATATAAACATCTTGAGATAATATGTTTCATTCGGGAAACGGAATTAGCCATTCAGATAAAAGCAGAAACAATTCCCGAAAAAGTTGAATTCAGCAACAATATTGCAGATTTCTGTGCAAAATATGATTTTAAAGACGGACAAATGATTTATTCGCGAAAATTAAACTGGAAGAAAAGAATAATTCCGGTGGAGAATTACAAAGAATATCTCGATATTTGCGGACTGATTTTAAAATCGGATAACAACAGATTTGTTTTTGTAATTGAATAAATAAAGGAGTTTTAATGTCTGCAACAAAAGAAAACCTTAAAGAAGCCTTTGCCGGAGAAAGCCAGGCAAACCAGAAATACCGTGCATTTGCCAAAAAAGCCGAGCAGGATGGGTTTAAAAATATAGCAAAATTATTTGTAACTACAGCCGAAGCCGAAAGAATTCATGCCGAAGGTCATTTAAAAGCGCTCGAAGCAGTTGGCTCTACAGCTGAAAATCTTCAAGCTGCAATTGATGGCGAAACTTATGAGTTTGAACAAATGTATCCTCCTATGATTGAAAAAGCTAATGATGAAGGACATAAAGCAAAACGTATGTTCGATTATGCAGCAAAAGCCGAAGCTGTTCACGCCGAACTTTACAGCAGAGCGCTTGAAGCTGTAAAACAAGGAAAAGATTTAGATGTTTCGGAAATTTATCTGTGTCCTATTTGCGGTCATATTGAAATAGGCAAACCCGAAGCAAGCTGTCCAATCTGCGGCGCAATTGCATCCAAATACGTTCAAATTTAATTTTTAAAAGCTGTGTAATTTGCAGCTTTTTTTATTAATTAAATTCAGGGAATTTTTATGGTTTTCAGATACAGTTTAATATTATTATGTCTGTTTTTATTAAATAATTCGATAATAAAAGCTCAAAACAATTTATCCGGAATAACCTCCTGGGCATATCAGCTTCAGGATATTAACATTCAGGAAATTGCCGATGACGAAAGATTTGAACTTGTTGTAATTGATTATTCTTCCGACGGAACTGACGAAAATAAGTTTTCGCAATCTGAAATAAGCATAATTAAAAACAGCGGCAAAAAAGTTATAAGTTATTTATCAATTGGCGAAGCCGAGACTTATAGATACTATTGGCAGAATAAATGGGATGCCGACAAAAACGGAGTTCCTGATGCTTCCGCACCCGAATGGCTTGGCGAAGAAAATCCGGATTGGGAAGGAAATTATGAAGTAAAATACTGGTATCCGGAATGGCAGGAGATTGTATTTTCGTATATCGATAAAATAATAGCCCAGGGATTCGACGGAATTTATTTGGATCTTGTGGATAATTACTATTATTGGATGGAGATAAATCCCGTTGAACCGAAAGCGGATTCCTTAATGGTTGAATTTATTGCATCAATACGCGAATATGTCGATTCGAAAACAGAAGGACGATTTTTCATAATTCCGCAAAACGGCGAATTTATAATTTACGAACCGAATGTTAACGATGATTTTTACGAAACTTATTTCAGCAGCATCGATGCAATTGGTATTGAGGACGTTTTCTTTTACGGGGACAAAGATGAAAACAACAGCTATAATCCGGATATGGAAAGATTAAACACACTTCAGGAATTTCTGGATCAAAATAAACCTGTGTTTTCGGTGGAATATCTTACAAGGGAAGACTTGATAGATAAATACACCGAGGAAGCCGCTTTTAATCAGTTTATACCTTTTATTTCAATTCGCGATTTAAGTATTTTAGGTACTCCTATTGTAACTGAAGTTGAAAGTGTTGAAGCCTCGGCGGGACAAATAGAATTTGTTATCTGGCCTAATCCGTTTAACGCGCAGACAACAATTGAATACGAACTGGAGGCAGATGCAAAAGTAAATGTTTCGGTATTCGATTGTATGGGACAAAAAATCAGCATACTTGCAAACGAAACCCAAAGAAAAGGGAAACATAGTGTTGGATTTGATGCAAAGGATCTTGCAACCGGAACATATTACATCAGGCTGCTAAAAAACAACGAATCGGGTGTAAAGAAAATTGTTGTGCTGAAGTAATTAAGAAGTAATAATTAAAAATTAAGAATTATTGTTTGCCCGCCTGAGGCGGTTATTTTATTTTAAAAAATCCTTAATTCTCCGTAAAAAACACGGGACTGGCTTCATTTTAAATTATTAATTGCTTGACATTTACCCCCCCCCCTTTTTTATATTTGTAAACCTAAACAGCAAAAAGTTTTGGCGGTACAGAGGAAAAATTACCTGCCTGCTGTTTACAAATA
>JAAYAN010000037.1 GCA_012719345.1 Ignavibacteria bacterium
ACCGACTATCAAGGATTACAAAGACACGGAAAAATATAAAAAATACCATTTGATTGAGTATTTAAGAATATGAAAAAAACCGTTCATCTTTGGTCATTCTGCTCCAAAGTGTCACTGTCAGACTTGATGCACAAGTACTTTTTCCTGTTGAAAGGAAAATTGGCTATTATTGATCATTAAATAATAGGATGATCTTTAAATTAATTACGAGTATCTCTTATTATTTCAGTAAATCCTTTTACTCTTTTAGTAAGTACGAATTTACATCTTGTAAAATTCCTCGCGGATACTCCTTCCCAAAGAACATATTTTAATTCTTCATTTTTGATATTATATTCCGCCGAGGTATTAAAATCAAAATCCCAGATCATTTTTAAATCAGAGTCCTCTTCGAATGATACTTTAACACCCATGAATTTATGATATATAGTTTGGTCTAGACCAAGCGCCTTTGAATTAATGCCCATTGCTTCTAAAAGACTTGTAAGGGATTTTTGGCCCGGTAATTTTAATTTGATTTCAACAGTAAAATAATCTGTATTGCCACTTCCTGCATTCCATTCACCATTAGTAAAAAAATTAGCTTCAGCGTAATCAAATACCTGATCAATTGTAGACATTATTTTGTTAAATCTACTTTTTCCATGCACGATATACATAAACATGGGACCAGCTGTAGAAATCACTGAATTGTCTTTCTGAAGGTCTATTAATGTAATAAATGAACTTATGCTGTCCAGAATCCACTTTCCTTCGTCATCATAAGCTGCAGTTACTTCCCAGACACCTTCCATTTTTGTTTTGGTAGGTGTGCTGCTCGCAATAAGGTCATCAAAAAGGCTGCATCCATTTAAAACGAATAAACTCAAACATAATGCAGGAATCAAATAGTTTTTCATGCGAAATATCCTTTTAAGGTATGTTTAAATATCTGTTTGTTATAGTATGACGTTAAACGGTCAAAAAACCGCTCACTGCATAATTATGTAATAAGATAGTAATTAATTCCATATTTTCAAATCACTGTTGTTCAAAATAAAACTGAAACGCCCACATTGAGTGATATTCCGGATAAGTTAAACTAAAGCGCGCAATGCGCGGCTGGCTTCACAACTTTCATTTATTTCCAGCCACTTATCAGCTATTTAAAATCATTTATACAAGTGTAACTTGAAGTCTTAGTTTATATCATTTTTACTTCTGTGAAATTCTTTCAACTTTTTCACAGAAGTTTTCATATGACTGCATTACGTAAGAATTTCATTCAGATTAAGAGTTTTTGATTATCTGGTAAGGCATGCGCCCTATTTGTAGAATGGTTAAGAATATTCATGTTCGCCGAGTGCTATGTTATTCGCTTGTTAAATTAGAATAGGAATAATTTGTTACGCCGAGCGCATAAGCCGGTTCGCGCAGGCGCAGCCGAGCACATAACTCCGGGTGAACCGGCAATCCGGGTTCTTGGCGAATTGGGATAATGGATAATGGGGAGTTGATTTATTATTATTGATTTTTTATCTGATTATTTTCCGATTTTTCTTTAAACAGGAACTATTCACAGGATTCCACACGCCACCAAGAGGGATTTATTATTCTATTTCTGTTTCGAATTTCGGTTTTAATTTTTCGAATTTTTTTAGTTATCGAGGGGGGGCGTGTCTGCCCGGCGAACCGGAAAATCTTAAAACATATAGTGTGTGCCCGGTGAACATGATGATCTAAAAAAAAATGATTTCAATACCCAAATAAAACCAGATACTTACAGCAAGGCGCACTTGCGGTTAAAATGGAAGCGTGATCTTTGGGTTTTCTTTATTTTTTTTGTAGAGAAGAAATTTTCTTCCCAGTACCTGCACAAGTTCAGAATCAGTGTTTTCACTGATTATTTGAGATGCTTCTTTGCGATCAAGATCGGAGTTTTCAAGAATTGTAACTTTAATTAATTCGTGATCATCAAGAGCTTTTGATATGGATGAAAGTACATTTTCCGAAATACCCTCTTTTCCCACCTGAATGACAGGTTTGATACCGTGACCCAAACCTTTAAGATATTGTTTCTGCTTTGAAGTAATAGACATAAAATTCTCCTTTGGGCATAGAAAATAGTTAATATTCAATAACTAAACCCATTAAAATTTAAATTGGTTGGAAAAAGTGGAGAAAATTGCAAGAATATAAAGCAAAAAAAAAACGAGCGATTTCTGCCTGTTAGATCAGATTATGAATATTATGTTACGCCGAGCGCATAAG
>JAAYAN010000276.1 GCA_012719345.1 Ignavibacteria bacterium
ACTTTATGGCCAAGCGTATCGCGGATGAGTTCGGCCAATCGTGCAAAGGCGGACGGCCAGCCCGGATCGTAGGGCGCTAGATGGATGGTGCTGTTATGGGGCTCGCATTCACCGATGGTTACTTTAGAGAGATAATTCTCAACCTCATCCGTCTTGGCCGTGAGTTTCTGCATAGGGTCTACGTCCCGCTGCTTTAAAAGTTTCTATCATTCATGTTGCAAAGAGCGACCATGCCTTGCTGACTGTTCCGCATCCGCTACCGCGCGGTCCGCTGCCTGCCGATGGTTGGGCGCCATAGTGATGTGTATTCCGCTGGCTTATAGCGCCACAACGATCAGGACCGCCGACCGTCCCCGGTCAGAGATGCGGCGCCTATGCTACCGTTCGCGCAGTTTCCTTCTGAATAACATCGCCAGAGAGATGGCGGCGCCTGGCAACGTCACTGCCCACAAAGCCCCGCCCCAAATTAAAGAGTGATAGAAGGTCTGCAACGCGACAAATGGCATGATGAGGCCATTCGCAATCATAAACATGCGGACCGTTTTCTGCAATCCCGGTCCCACGAAGGAGAAAGCCGCGAAAAGCGTGGACAGACTCATAAAGCTGTAGCCAAGCAGGTCCACTGAATAGGTGAATGAGTTAAAGACATTGAACAGAAAAGGCCGGATGTGGTCGCTGACATCGCCTCGATAAAGGGCCGGGGCAACGAGAGTCAATTGGACAAAGTAGTTCATGCAGATCAGGGTGCTGTACATCGTCGCGAACACGAGTCCGGTCTGACTCCATATTTTTTTATTCGCAGGGGCGTGACGATGGACGCTGCTCATCATGACCACAAACGAAATCCCGAGCAGCAGGGAAGGGACGAGGAGGACCACGAGTCCATACCAGGTGCTATCGTTCTCCGGCCCGCCGCCTGATCCCATCAGATCAAACCACTCGGCAAACTGCCCGATGACGTAGGCCAGGCTGCAAACGGATGCCAGTAGTGCTGACCAGTAACCGAGTTTGTAGACGTTTTTTTCGGCTTCCATTGTCAACTCCTTTGTTTGGAAAGATACTTGTTCTGGTTCTGTTTTTTTCAGAACTTGTTTACAGAGCTGCAATACGGCATTAATATAATCAAGTGCCACATTCCCCATTTTGTCATCCTTCTATATTGAAAATCAAGGGAATTTTCGAGATTATTAGTAAGCGGCATTTTCTAATCTGATAAATTGATAGTTTTAGCATATAACCTCACCCTTAGATAGTTCGCTTCGACCGATCTCAAAAAGAGACCGGTCTCGGCGAGTTTGCATTGGGGGGTATTTTTTTAGTACGCGCAAGACCTGTTAGTGCCATCCTTCTATTCGTGGTCCGGCAAAAACCGGCCGCAGGTTCTCTTTTCGAAAGTAACAATCTTGACACCGCATACTGAGGACAAAGGCGCAACTAATGAAACAACGCTTTATGGATGACTCGCGGTTGCCAAGGAGGAATCAAGTACTTTCGCGTACTGAGAATACGGATTTAATCGATGCCTACCATATATGGCGTTTTATCCAGTAAGCATCGACGCAAACGAACAGCCAGAGTCCTGGCAACCGCCACTATGGCTTTTTTACCGTTAACGCCACGAGCACGAAGACGCAAATATTTTTCACGTAAAATGGGATCATAGCGAATAACGGTCCAACTGCTTTCCACTCCCATTTGTTTATATTTTTTAGGCTTCATTAACAACACCTGCCCCAGATAC
>JAAYAN010000038.1 GCA_012719345.1 Ignavibacteria bacterium
TCTGTCCTGCTCGTCGTAAACTGCAAGGGTTGTATCCCCGGTAGCTATGTATTTTGTGCGGTTACCGTTTTGGTCGTATTCGTATTTCGAAACTGTCGTTCCGTCTTTTTTCACTTCGGTTAAATAAACGATTACAGTATTTGAAACATATCTTCATAATCAGCAAACATTATTTCGAAATTAAGGTGATAAAAAATGCACCACGGAATTTAAATAGTCATTCTTTTTTAAAATAATCAAATATTCCTTTACTTTCTCCTAATACAATATTTATCTTATTACAAGTTATTTTAATATTAGCGCCATTAAACATAGTAATTTCTATTTTTTTTAAATTATTTAAATTATTCATAGTAATATCAAAATGTTTATAGTCGCTTTCTTCAAAAAAAATACTTTCAATAATATAATCATCCTTATTATCCCATTTCCCACGTATGGAAACATAATTAACATCTTTGCACATTAAAACTGCTTGATATGCCCAGATAGCATACTTTTGCTCATCATGATTTTTATAAACAGGAATATGACTAAATTGAATTGATAAATCATTTCCATTTGTAATGATTTCATTTATTCTTGCATCATGTAACTCTATAAATTCATATTTTTCAAACTGTTTCATATTAACTCTATATATTTGATTATTTTCATAAAATTCACGGCCAAACTAAACGTGGCACTGTTACTGTACCTGGATAAATAAAATTTGGTGAAAGCACACCAGGTATAAAGGGAATTATATTCGGATCAATAATCTCCCCACCATCTGAATATCCAACAATATTACCATCTTCATCATACACGGGGAAAAAAACGCCAGTACCACTATTCTCACACGAATTGACATTATTTTCAACATCATTAAGCTTTATTTCAGTGCCTGGTTTTAGATGCTTCTCGCCACCATTATGGTGATAATGATCTTTTCCTTTCCAGCCCTTTTTCCCAGCCTGTCCTTTATGAAAGTCAACATAATCACCAGTTTCAGGATTTCTTAGTCTTGTTCCATTTGGATCTTTATGTTTCGGATCAACTTCCCATCCAGGAGGGAAACTACCTGGGGCAGGTGGAAGAACTAATGTTGTTTGAAGACCAATAACATCATAATAATTAACCGGATCGTTCAAACAGTACTCGTAAAAATTACTTTGCCCGCCGCCGAAGCCTATCGGGTCTTTGGCAGTCCATCTACCAATTTCAGGGTTGTAATCTCTCGCTCCAAAACGTACAAGTTTTGTATCGGCATCGTAAATACCACCTGCAAAACTAAAGTCATAGTCAAGCCATTCGGCGTCTCCGGTTTGGTTGGTGAGGTTTCCCCACTCATCGTAAGTATTTGAAAGAACAATCTCTCCAGTACTTGCATTTACAATAAGTTTTACGAAAATCTTTTATCCAGTAATTGACAGTTATTTGTTAATTAACTGTGAAAATTATTCAATCCTATACTGTAAGTACTGCACTAATAATATATAGTAAAAAAATGGTTATTTCTATCTTCCAGAAAAGTCTATATTTCCTAAGGTATTTTTTCCCTTCTTCAGTATACTCATCCTCTTTCTGAAATATTGGACGGTATATTAACCTTTTAAATGATAGATATTCATCTTTCCTTGATAGCTCTGCAATCAACCCATAAAAAATAAGAATACAACCATTAATCAAAAAAAGATATCCTAATATAATATTAATCATAAACATTTGATCTTCCATTAATACCCCAAAAAGAACCTAAACCAAAATTAAAACCTCCATGTTTAGGAATACCTTTATCAATTACCACATTAAGCCCAACAGGTGATCCCGGAATTGATCCTTCAATTTCAATAGCATTTGGATTTTTGCCATCGCCTAATTCTGTATCACTTTTTCCAATAGAATTATTAACATTATCTATACCAAGTGTTACTTCTCCACCTCCGCTTAATCCAACGCCAAAGCTTGGACCATAAGAGGCATAGAATTTCCCAGCTGCTTCATTTACATTATATGCAAACCCTACTTCTCCATTAATGCCTAAACCAAAAGCAGCACTACCACTTATGGAAAGGTTCAATATAAGTCCATCCTTATTGTAATATTTACCGAAAACTCCTTTAATATTTTTATACATATCTTTTAATTTATCAAACCAACTTCCACTTTTTCCACACAACCCCACTAAATCAACAAAATTAACCGGGTCATTCAAACAATACTCATAGAAATTGCTTTGCCCGCCGCCGAAGCCGATGGGATCTTTGGCTGTCCACCTGCCTATTTCCGGGTTGTAATCTCTTGCTCCAAACCTTGTTAAGCCGGTTTCAGCATCGTATAATCCTCCAGCGAAAGCGAAGTCTGTAAACTCCCTCCTTCGCTTCACTGCGGCGGGCAAGCTGTTTTCATTAAGTAAAGAACTAATTATTTAAATAATTGAATTGTTACTATATATAAAATATAACACTCTAATATAAAAAACAGTAAACTTAAGAATAAATCTAATAATCTTTGTAAAAATGTCTTTTCAATAAACTTTGTATAATACTTTTTTCTGAAATTCTTATAAAACAATAATCCCCAGAATGTATATGTATAATGAAAATAACTTGAAACATCAGAAAAAACACTTAATAATTCCCACATAATCTGAACTCCCGTTAAGATATTAAATTTATTAATTTCAAAATGCACCTAAAACATCAAGAATTCTATCTTTCCAATTTTCTCTCCAATCTTTCCAATATTCCCAAAAATTTGGCTCACAGGGGTCATCATATTTGTTTCCCTGAGGTAAAACCCCTATTAGATTTTTAATATTTGCATCTTTGTAATTTTCATTCAGCGCTTCCTTCCACTGTAATGTTCCCCTAATAAAAGCACTCTTTGAACCATAGAAGTTTAATGCTGAACTTGTTAGAAGAGCTGCACCGACTCCAACTTCAGAAGTTGCCACTCCAATTATAGCTTTTGCTGTTCCTTTTGCAATGAGCGAAGTACCATATGCAAAATTTACTAACGCGGTACCCAATTTAGTGGGATTAAATTCCTGCTTCCCTTCCGGGTCAATCCTATTCACCGGGTCATTCAAACAGTACTCATAAAAGTTACTTTGCCCGCCGCCAAAACCTATCGGGTCTTTGGCTGTCCATCTTCCTATTTCAGGGTTGTAATCTCTTGCTCCGAAACGTACAAGTTTTGTATCCGCATCGTAAATTCCACCGGCAAAGGTAAAATCATAATCCAGCCATTCGGCATTTCCTGTCTGGTCAGTTAGGTTTCCCCATTCATTCCCGATACGCTATCGCTATCGGGACAGGCTTCATTATTTGAAAGAACTTTGCTTTAATTATAAATTATTCAGTAACCGGGTCCGTAAAGAACTTTTATATTGTCTGCTGAATCGAGTTTTATCCGGCACAGTCGGGCAGCTGTATCTCCGCTTCGCTACCAAAAACCACCGAACGAAGATTTATTTTTAATACCTAAACTTACTAATAAATGATAATGGCATTCTGATTTCTAAAGTTTCTCTTTAGAAATATCAGTTTTGCA